>JALUDX010000164.1 GCA_027053355.1 Anaerolineales bacterium
GTGGCGCTGAATAGCGAGGGATTGCCCTTGGGCGTGCAGTTACTCGGCCGCGACTTTGACGAAGCCACCCTGCTGCGCCTCGCCCGCGCGGTGGAAGACGCCGCGGCGTTTACGGCGAAGGTGTGAAGACACAGAGAACACAGAATCCCACAGAAGACACAGAAGGAAGATGAACGAAGTTAAACGCGATTCCCAAACCCATGCCATTATCGGTGCCGCGCTGGAAGTGCACCGTGAATTAGGCCCCGGCTTTTTGGAAGCAGTTTATCAGGAAGCCTTGGCGTTGGAATTGGAGCGGGCAGGTATCCCTTTCCGGCGCGAGGTTGGGTTACAGGTCGTTTATAAAGGCCAGCCGCTGAAAAGTATTTATCGTGCTGACTTCGTTTGTTTTGGCAGCGTAATTGTGGAATTGAAAGCCATTGAACACTTGACGGCTCGCGAAACAGGGCAGTTGGTTCATTACCTCAAGGCTACCGGCTTTAGCAAAGGGCTTTTGCTAAACTTCGGTGCCCCTAAACTGGAAATCAAACGCGTTGTGCGCTAATTTGGCTTTTCTGTGTCTTCTGTGCTTCTCTGTGACCTCGGTGTTTTCTTCCTGAATTTTCAAGGAGCGCGTTATGGAATATGAAGCCATCATTGGCCTGGAAACCCACATCCAACTCAACACCGAAACCAAAATTTTCTGCAACTGCAAAGCCGATTCGTGGGGCGAGCCGCCCAACACGAACATCTGCCCCGTGTGCACCGGCCAGCCCGGCGTGCTGCCCGTGCTCAACAAGGCCGTGGCAGAAAAGGCCGTGCTGCTGGCAACAGCGATGCACGCTGAGGTGCAGCGGGTTTCCTACTTTGACCGCAAAAACTACTTTTACCCCGACCTGCCCAAGGGCTACCAGATCACCCAGTTTGACCGCCCCATCGCCATCGGCGGCTATCTGGATTTGCCCATGCCCGAAGGCTACACCCGCCGCGTCCACATCATCAAACTGCACATTGAGGAAGACGCAGGCAAAACCAAACACGCCAACGGCTACCGCCTGATTGACTTCAACCGCTGCGGCGTGCCGCTGATTGAAATGGTCACCGGCCCCGACCTGCGCTCGGCTGACGAAGCCGCCCAATACCTCATCCGCCTGCGGCAACTGGTGCGCTGGCTGGGCATTTCCGAAGGCAACATGGAAAAGGCGCACATCCGCTGCGACGCCAACGTCTCCATCCGCCCCAAAGGCGCGGATTACCTCAACCCGAAGACCGAAATCAAGAACGTCAATTCCATTGACGCTGTGCGCGAAGCCATCGCCACCGAAATTCAGCGCCAAATCCGAGAGGTAGAGGCAGGCGGCAAAATTGAGCCGTGGACCTTGGAATGGGACGAAGACGCGGGCGTGCTCCGCAAGATGCGTTCCAAGGAAACCGAAGCCGACTACCGCTACTTCCGCGAGCCTGACCTGCTGCCGTTAGTGATGGACGAGGAGTGGAAGGCGCGCATTTTGGCCGACTTCCCCGAACTGCCGTTGGAACGCCGCGCCCGCTTCATGGCGCAATACGGCCTGCCGGAATACGACGCCGACATCCTCACCACCGAGCGGGCGCTTTCCGACTACTACGAAGCCGCGCTGCAAGCCTACAACGGCGACCCCAAGCGGGTTTCCAACTGGGTGATCAACGAAGTGCTGCGCCTGCTCAACGAGCGCGGCCTGAGCGCCGACCAACTCAAGGTCACGCCGCAATATCTGGCGATGGTCATCCGCCTGGTGGACAAGGGCACGGTCAACACCTCCACCGGCAAGGCTTTGGTGGTGAAGGTGGAAGACACCGGCAAGCCGCCCAAGCAAATCGTGGAGGAGGAAGGCCTGGCGCAGGTCAGCGATGAAAGCGCGCTGCGGGCGATTTGCGAGAAAATCGTGGCTGCCAATCCCAAGGAAGTGGAAAAATACCGCAGCGGCAAGACCTCGCTCATCGGCTGGTTTGTGGGGCAGGTGATGCGCGAGACCCGCGGCAAAGCCAACCCCAAGGAAGTGCAGAAGATCTTGCGCGAACTGCTTGGGTAAAGCATCCACCGATTTACACCGATCGGGAGAGAAACACAGAAGACACAGAAACACCACAGAAAACACAGATTTTTCTTTGCGTTCTTTGCCTTCTTGGCGCCCTTGGCGTTACTCTCTGCGCCTCTGGGCGAGGCACGCCTCGCCCCTACTCTGCGTCTCTGCGTCAATCTTGGCGTCCTTTGCATTTCTTGGCGCCCTTGGCGTCACTCTCTGCGCCTCTGGGCGAGGTACGCCTCGCCCCTACTTTGCGTCTCTGCGTCAAACTTGGCGTCCTTTGCCTTCTTGGCGCCCTTGGCGTTCCCTCTCTGCGCCTCTGGGCGAGGCACGCCTCGCCCCTACTTTGCGCCTCTGTGTTAATCTTGGCGTCCTTTGCATTTCTTGGCGTCCTTGGCGTTCCCTCTCTGCGCCTCTGGGCGAGGCACGCCTCGCCCCTACTCTGCGCCTCTGTGTTGCTGTGGTTTGCCCCCTGTTGGAGGTGGCACATGAAAGGCTTGCTTTCGTTTGTGTTCGTGCTGCTGGTGATGCCCATCGGCCACGCCTTCATGGTGCTCACCGATAAGTACGCCAACGCCTACCTGGTGCACACCGCGGTGGCGCTCACCGTGCTGGGCCTGGCGATGATTGCCGCCACGCGCTGGGTCGGAAGACGAAGCCTGGCAGAGTTTCTGGGGCATTGTGGCCGGTTCGTTCGTGTGGACGGGCGGCGTGGAATACGGCCTGCTGTTTGCCGCGCGGCGCTTCGGCGTGCCCACGGTGCACGGCACCAGCGGCGAATACATGCTGCTGGAATACACCGCCGGCCTGGTGCTAGGGCTGGTGGCCTACCTGCTCTATCAAGAAAGCGTGCGCTGCACGTTAGTGCTGTGGCTGCGGCGCAAACTGCCGTTGATGCGCGGGCCGGCGGCGGCCGGGCCGGTGCACAACTACGGCCCACGGGCCGCCTTCGAAGCGTTCAGCATCCTATGGTTCTTCTATGTGGTTATGCTGATAGCCTATGACCTTGGCATCCACTCGTGGGCGACCTACTTGCTCTTCATCACCTCCTTGGGCGGCGGCGGGTACGCCCTCTACCGCCTCTACCACCAGCGGGGCTGGGGCATGTCCCTGCGTTACGCCTTCCCCACGGTGATTTTGGTGTGGATGGGCGTGGAAGTCCTGGCCAAATGGAAAGTGTTCACCGAGCCGTGGATAGCCATCGACGTTCCCTTCATGATCGCGGTGGTGCTGGCCTTCCTGTTCATGGCTTACCTGCTGGTTGACCACCTGCGCCATCGCGACGAGCGGTTTGTGGAGTAAGGCGGCATGGATTTCTTCGCCCGTCTGCACGCGGATTTCGACGCGCCCATCGCCGCTTTTGACTGCGGCGAAAAATGCGCGCCCTACAACCCCGGCGGCCGCCCCTTTTGCTGCGACCCGCGCCACGCGGTGCCGCCGCTGTATCGTGAGGAATGGGCTTACCTGCAGAGCGTCGCGCCCGGCGTCTGGCAGCCGTGGGAAGGCGAAACCCCCGAAATTACCGCCGCGTTGCAGGCCGAAACCCCCGACGGCCAGGTGTTGGCCGTGTGCCGCGGGCCGGAACATTGCGCCGCGCAGCGCCCTTACCGCTCGGTGACCTGCCGCGCCTTCCCCTTCTATCCCTACCTCAATCGGGAAGGCGACTTCCTCGGCCTGGCCTACTACTGGCAATACGCGGACCGCTGCTGGCTGATCAGCAACCTGCACGTGGTGAGCGCCGAGTACGTGGCGCAATTCGTGTGCGCCTACGAACGCCTCTTTGCTCGCTACCCTGAGGAACGGGAGACCTACCGCTACCACAGCATCATCGCCCGTCGGGTGTTTGGCCGCCGACATCAGGAAATCCCGCTGTTGCACCGCGCCGGCGGCGCGTATTGGGTGCGTCCGCGCGATGGCCGCCTGCGCGCTGCCGACCCGCGCGACTTCCCCAAATACGGCGTGTACGCCATCGCCGCCGAAATGCCCTTCCCCGACGAAACCTGATTCGCCATTTTCTCCATGCCCACCGAATTCACCCCTCCCCACGTTTACCGGACGTGTCGGAAAAGCGCACCGTGCTGGGTGGTATCCCACGCCCGGCGGCACGGCTGGCTGCTGCTGAGTATGCTGGCCGGTGCGTTGAGCAACGCCGCGCTGGCCGCGGTGGTGCCTGTGCTCATCGGTCGGGCTTTCAACCAGGTGCTGGCGCGGCCGCCGCGGCTTTCTGCCCTGGCCGTGACCGCCGCGCTGCTGGTGGGCAGCCAGATCGTGCGCAGCGCATTGCAACTGGCCCGCAATTTCAGCGCCGAAGTGCTGGCCCAGCGGGTGGAGCGCGATATCCGGGATGAACTTTACATTGCCCTCTTGGGCAAAAGCATGACCTTCCACAACCTGCAGCCCGTGGGCGACATCATGGCGCGCGCCACCAACGACGTGCGGGAAGTCAACCTGATGTTCAGCCCCGGGGTCAACCTGGTGGTGGGGTCGGCGTCGTTCCTGCTGATGCCGATTTTGTTTGCCCCTCGCTATCACCCAGCCCTCATCGCCACGCCGTTGGCCTTTTTGGTGGGTTACGCGCTGCTTTTGGCGCAATATCTGCACGAACTGCGGCCGATTAGCGACGAGGTGCGGGCTTCTTTTGGGCAGATGAACACCCGCTTAGCCGAGGTGTTGGACGGCATCGAAACCGTGAAGGGCGCGGCGCAAGAAGGCTGCGAAGTAGGGCGTTTTGTGTGCCATGCGCGCCGTTTCCGCGACGCCTTTGTGCGGCAGGGCAACGTGGAAGCGCGCTTCCTGCCTTTGCTGCTGATGGGGGTGATCAACGCCATGGGGCTGGGGCACGCGTTGTGGCTCTTTCGGCAGGGCGCATTGAGCGTGGGCGATGTAGTGGCCTATTTCGGGCTGCTGCAGTTGTTCCGTTTCCCCACTTTTGTGTCGCTGTTTGCCTATTCGCAGGTGGCGCTGGGCATGGCCGGCGCCCGCCGCATTTTGGAACTGATCAACCGGGAGACCCCCTTAGACCAAAACCTGGCCGGTTATGCCGCGGCCATGCAGGGTGCGGTGGCCTTTGAGGGTGTGTCCTTTGCCTATGAGGGAAACAACCCGGTGCTGGAAGACATCACCTTTGCTGTGGAACCGGGCACCCGGGTGGCCGTGGTGGGGCAGACCGGCGCGGGCAAAACCACCTTGGTTAAACTCATCAACCGCACCTACGATGTCACCCAGGGGCGGGTGTTGGTGGATGGCGTGGACGTGCGCGCCTGGAATCTGGAAGCCCTGCGCCAGCAAATTGCCATCATCGAGCAGGATATCTTCCTCTTTTCTCGCACCGTGGCCGAAAACATCGCCTTTGGGAAGCCCGACGCCAGCCGCGAAGAGATCATCGCCGCGGCCAAAATGGCGCAGGCGCACGAGTTCATCATGGCCTTCAAAGACGGTTACGACACCGTGCTGGGCGAGCGCGGGGTCAACCTCTCGGGCGGTCAGCGGCAGCGCCTGGCGCTGGCGCGGGCTTTCCTGGCCGACCCGCGCATCCTGATTTTGGACGATTCCACCAGCGCCATCGATTCGTCTACTGAAGACAAAATTCAGCAGGCCATTTTCGCGGCTTCCCGCGGGCGCACCACGTTCATCATCACCCATCGGCTTTCTCAAATTCGGTGGGCTGATTTGATCCTTGTGTTGCGCCGCGGCCGTCTGGTGGCCGTCGGCACCCACGAACACCTGCTGCGCGCCTCAGAGGCTTATCGGCGTATTTTCAGCGAGTGAACGCGGGAAGGTTCATTTTCCCAGGGAATATTGTGGACACTTTTTGGAGGGCTCCAGTGCCAGTAATGTTTTCTCTGTCGCCCTCACCACTTCCCCAGAGCCGCCCCCTTCGACTTCGCTCAGGGCAGCCTTCGACTTCGCTCAGGGCAGCCTTCGACTTCGCTCAGGGCGGCGGCTCCGCCCCCTTTCCTCTCCCACTGGGAGAGGAAAGGGGGCGCGCAGCGGGGGTAAGGTGAGGGCGCCCAGATTGCAGGCGGGGAAAAGTGTCTACTAATTTCTGAACCCTCCCGTGAACGCTGCAGCCTTGACGCCCCTCTCTGCGCCCCTGCGTTACCTCTGCTACTTTTCGCGACGGATTGCTGTCATGGGCTTTTTCGCTAACCTGGATCAGGAACGATACGACCGGCAGTACAGCGACCGGGAACTCTTCCGGCGCATGTTGCGCTATTTTCGCCCTTACGTAGGCCGTTTAGCCGTGGTGGTGGTGGCCGTGGCTGTGATTTCGTTGGCCGGCGCGGCGCTGCCCATGGCCGTGGCCCGCGCGGTAGACTCGCTCAAAACGTCCTTGGACGCGGGGACGGCCTGGGCGCTCACCGGCCTGGTGCTGCTCATTGGGGTGGTCACCTGGGCGGCCAACTGGGTGCGCCGTCGCCTCACCGTGCAGACCGTGGCCGATGTGGTGCTGCAACTGCGGGAAGATGCCTTCCACGCGGTGGTAGAGCACGACTTGTCGTTTTTCGATGAGTTCTCTTCGGGCCGGGTGGTGTCGCGTATCACCAGCGATACCCGCGATTTCGGTCAGGTGGTGGTGCTGCTGACCGACTTGAGTTCCCAGGTGTTGCAATCGCTGATTTTGGCCGTGGTGTTGCTCCGCACCGAATGGCACTTGGCTTTGTTGCTTTTTTCGTTTTTGCCGGTGCTCTTTGTTGCGGCTTTGGGCTTCCGGCGCTGGGCGCGCAAGGTCACCCGCGAAGGGATGCGGGCGATGGCCAACGTCAACGCGGCCATCAAAGAGACGGTGAGCGGCATTGCGGTGGCCAAGAATTTCCGCCAAGAGGCGAGCATCTATGCCGATTTCGACGCGGCCAATCGTCAGTCTTATCAGGTCAACGTGCGCCGGGGGTTCGTGTTGGCTTTGGTTTTCCCCACGCTGAACGCCTTGGGCGGGTTGGGCACCGCGGTGTTGGTCTACGTGGGCGGCCTAAGCGCAGCCAAGGGGATGGTCACGGTGGGGGCGTGGTATTTGTTCATCAGCAGTTTGGATCGTTTTTGGTTCCCGGTGCTCAATTTGTCGTCGTTCTGGGCGCAGATTCAGAGCGGCCTTTCTGCGGCCGAGCGGGTGTTTGCCCTCATCGATGTGGAAGCCGCGGTGCGGCAGGTGGACGCGCGCCCCGTGCCCCGGTTGCGGGGCGACATCCGCTTCGAGCACGTTTGGTTCCGTTACAGCGAGCAGGAGCAGGTGCTGGCCGATTTCAATTTGCACATTCGGGCTGGCGAGAGCCTGGCCATTGTGGGGCATACCGGCGCGGGCAAAACGTCCATTGCCAAACTCATCGCCCGTTTTTATGAATTCCAGCAGGGGCGCATTTTGATCGACGGCATGGACATCCGCACCTTTGATTTGGAGGCCTACCGCAAGCAGTTAGGCATTGTATCGCAGGTGCCGTTTTTGTTCAGCGGCACAGTGCTGGAAAACATCCGCTACGCCCGGCCGGAAGCCACCGAGGCAGAAATTTTGGCCCTCGCCCGCCAGATTGGCGGCGGCGAATGGTTAGAAGCCCTGCCCCACGGCCTGCACACCCAGGTGGGGGAACGGGGCGCGCTGCTGAGCATGGGGCAGCGTCAACTGGTGGCGTTGATGCGGGTGTTGGTACAGCGCCCGGCCATTTTCATCCTCGACGAGGCCACGGCCAGCATCGACCCCTTCACCGAGGCGCAAATTCAAGAAGCGTTGGATTTGATCTTGCGCGGCACCACCAGTCTGTTGATCGCCCATCGGCTTTCTACGGTCAAAGCCGCAGACCGCATCATCGTGCTGCAGCGGGGTAAAATTTTAGAAGAAGGCACGCACGAGGCCTTGCTGGCGCGAGGCGGCTATTACGCGGATTTGTACAACACCTATTTTCGCCATCAGAGCCTATCTTATGTGGAAGAAGCAGGGAGGCTGCGATGAAGTCGTTTTGGTGGGTGGCGTGGGCGCTGTTAGGGATGTTGGCGTCTTGCCGCGGGGGGGCAAAGGCGTTGGACGCGGGCCAGGCGTTTGTTCCCCCTGCTCAGCAGACCGCGGCCCCCGTTCCTCGGCGTACGCCTGCGGCCACCCCTTCGCCACGGCCGCGGCAGGCCCCCTCACCGAGCGCCGCGCCGGCTTGCACCAATCAGTTGCGCTTTTTGCAAGACGAAACCATCCCCGACGGTACCGAGGTCAGCCCTGGCCAGGTGCTGGATAAGCGTTGGCGGGTGCGCAACGCGGGCACCTGCAATTGGGACGGCCGCTATCGACTAAAACACGTGGGTGGGGAGCGGATGGGCGCGCCGGCCGAGGTAGCCCTCTTCCCTGCGCGGGCAGGCACCGAGGTGGTGCTCCGCCTGGTTTTGAAAGCCCCCACTCAACCCGGGCAGTATTTTTCCACCTGGCAGGCTTACGACCCCCAAGGGCAGCCCTTTGGCGACCCGATTTACTTGCAGGTCACGGTGGTGCGGCCCAAGCCCACGGCCACGCCGTAGGGGGCCATTTTGAGCGCCCCTGCTTTGCGTCTAATTACCCGACACAAAATCAATCGTGTCCCGGCCGTTGTTTCATTGGCCGACAATCTCATCTCGTCAGCCCAAGGCTTTTCGGAAATCTCGCTTTTCCCGCCCTCTCCTCTCTCCCCAAGCCGCCCCCTTCGACTTCGCTCAGGGCAGCCTTCGACTTCGCTCAGGGCGGCGGCTTTCCCCCCTCCCCTCTCCCAAGCCTGGGAGAGGGGAGGGGGGAAGAAAAG
>JALUDX010000165.1 GCA_027053355.1 Anaerolineales bacterium
CCTAAGGCGTCGTAAACCGCGTTGGCAACCGCCGGCGCGACGCCGTTGAGCGGATATTCCGCCACCGATTTCACGCCAAAGGGGTGAGTCGGCTCAAAGGTTTCCACGAAAATGGTCTTCAAGCGCGGCATTTCGGGCGCTAACGGCACGTGGTAGTCCTTGAAACTGCGCACCAAAGGCTGACCGTCCTCGGTGTAGGGCATGTCTTCAGTGGTGCCGTAGCCCAAGCCCTGATTCACGCCGCCTTCCACCTGACCGGAAGCGGTGATCGGGTTGATGACCACGCCCGCGTCGGCCACGGTGGTGAGCGAATCCACCCAGAACTCGCCGGTTTCCACATCGGCGGTGACTTCGGCAATCTGGATGGCGAAAGGCGGGGGCGAGGCGGGCGCCATGAACGAAGCCGCGCCCATGATTTGCTCTTGGTTTTCGTGGTGGATGCTGTTGAAGCCAATTTCCCGCATCGTGACGAAGCGGCCATCGGGCGCGGTGGCTTTGCGGTCGGCCAGCACGATGTCGTCGGGCGAGACCTCTTCGCCATCGCCGCGGGCGTTAAGCATGGCCGCCGCGCGGGCACGGATGCGCTCGGCCACCTGCTCCGCGGCTTTGGTCGCCGCCGCACCGCTGACGTAAGTGGTGCTGGAGGCGTAAGCGCCCTTGTCGAACGGCGTGAAGTCGGTGTCGCCGGAAACCACAATGATGTCCTCCAGCGGCACGCCCAGCACCTCGGCGGCCATCTGCGCTAAGACCGTGTCGGAGCCGGTGCCGAGATCGGCCGCGCCGACCATCATGTTGAACGAGCCGTCTTCGTTCATCTTGATGAACGCGCCGCCCATGTCCAGTTTGGCAATCGCGGTGCCCTGCATCAGCATAGCCACGCCGATGCCGCGGCGCAGGTGCGGCTTACCGGGCACTTTGTGCCATTCGGGGTTGCCGTATTTGGCGTCCCAGTTCACGGCTTCCTTGGCGCGCTTCACCACTTCTTCCAGCGCGTTGGTTTCAATGGTTTCAGGCGCGGGCGCGCGGCCCTCGTTCCACGCGAGGCTGAAGGGGTGGTACTCGCCCTCGCGGAGCGCATTCTTCAGGCGAAATTCAATGGAATCCATGCCCAAAGCGCGGGCGATTTTCTCCATGTGGCGCTCCACCGCGAAGAAGCCCTGCGTCGCGCCGTAGCCGCGGTAAGCGCCGGTGGGCACGGTGTTGGTGTAAACCGTGTCGGCGTAGAAGCGGATGTTGGGATGCTTGCGGTATTCGCCATCGCCCACATAGAGCGCCATGGCCTTATGGCCGGTGTTGCCCACCACGGTGAGGGCATGGCCGCCGTAAGCGCCGGTGTCGGAAAGCGCGTACATCTCGTTGGCGGTGATGGTGCCGTCCTTCTTCACGCCGGTCTTGAGGCGGATTTTCATGTGATGGCGCGGGCGGCCGGCGATGAATTCCTCTTCATCGGTGTAAACATACTTCACCGGTCTGCCGGTGGCAATGGTGAGATGGGCAGGCACGTCTTCAATCAGCACTTCCTGCTTGCCGCCAAAGCCGCCGCCGATGCGCGGCTTGACCACGCGGATTTTCTTGATGGGCAGGTTGAGCACCGGCGCAAGTTGCCGCCGAGTGTGGAAGGGCACCTGCGTGCTGGTGCGCACCACCAGGCGGTCGTTTTCATCCCAGTAGGTTATGGCAACGTGCGGCTCGGTGTAAGCCTGATGCGCCCGCGGCACTTCATATTCGCCTTCAAAGATGTAATCCGCCTCGGCAAAGCCCTTTTCCACATCGCCGATGTCAATGCGGATGCGGGCGGCGATGTTCTTCTTGGGGTCGGATTCGCCAAAATTCACATATTCCGGCTCGTCGTGGATGATGGGCGCGCCTTCCTTGAGCGCGTCTTCGGGGTCAATGATGACGGGCAGTTCCTCGTATTCCACCTCAATGAGTTCAAGGGCTTTTTCGGCAATTTCTTCGGTCTCTGCAGCCACGAAGGCGACGCGGTCGCCCACGAAGCGCACTTTGTTGTCCAGCGAGAAGGTGTCCAATGGGCCGGGGATGGGGTCGGACTGCCCGGCGGTGGAATAGGGGACGCGCGGGATGTCCTTCCACGTAAGCACGGCATGGACGCCGGGCAGGGCTTTGGCCTTGGAAACGTCAATGTGCTTGATGCGGGCGTGCGCCACGGGCGAGCGCAGCACCTTGGCGATCAACATGCCGGGCATATCAAAATCTTCGGCGAAGGCGGGCTTACCCTGCACCAGTTTGAGCGCGTCCACCTTGCGGTCGGGCTTGCCGACATGGTGGTATTTTTCCACCTGCGGCACGGGGTTGATTTCGGGCATGACCTCCGCGGCGAACTGGCGGGCTTTTTCCTCATCGCCGCGCATCCGCGCCGCGGCCAGCAGCACCGCCTTGACGGGCTTTTCGTAGCCGGTGCAGCGGCAAATCAC
>JALUDX010000166.1 GCA_027053355.1 Anaerolineales bacterium
TGCGATAGGCCTCCTGCCCGATCGGCGTTCCTCCCTCTCGCCAGGCGTCCACCGGGATGGCCTTCAGGCGGCGGTAAAGCCACCCCAACGCCAGGGCTTCGTAGTGCTGCGTCCAGACGATGAAGCGAGGGGGCTGGGGCAAAAGGAGGTAAAGCAGCGCGCCATCTAAATAAGACGCGTGATTGGCAACCACCACAGCCGGGCCGCGGGAAGGAAGGTTTTCTCTGCCGATCAAACGATAAGGCCAAAAACGACGAAAAACAAAAGCCAACGCATGGCGATGCCACCTCGCCATCGCATCCTCCTGAGAAAAACTGAAGTGGCTAATCAACAGCCGATGACAATCGCCGCAATGACACCCTCGACAAAACAAGAAGGTGCCGTCACTCGCGCCGAGCGTGGAGAAAGGGGGCCCTCCGCGGCGCAGACCACGACCCTCGCCGCGCCCGGCCCACCGGCCCATGAGGCGCCACGACACCGCCCATTATACCGCCGTTCCTGGGCCCACGGGGCGTTCTGGCGGCCCAAAAATCCGCGGTAACTGTTCTGCCTTGGCAAGGAGAAACCACAGATTACGCAGATTACACAGAAGACATCCCCAGATTTCACAGATGCGCACAGATTGAGCGAAAAAACCGGTTGACTGACAAATCTCACCGGACAGTTTTCTATCTTACCCTCACCCAGCCCCCTTTTATTCCCCCCTCCCCTCACAAAAAGGTTGGTATACTTAACGCCATCAAGCCACCCCCAACGGCCCCACGCGGAGCGTGCATCTTGAGCGAGCGTGTTTCTTCTTCCCCCCCTATTTACGACTCCACCAAACGCCCCCCACCCGCAGTAGAAGAAGCCCGAGAGGCCTGGCGCTACCGCGACCTGATCTACCAACTGGTGCGCCGCGACATCACCGCCCGCTACAAACGCTCGGTGCTGGGCATTGCCTGGACCATGCTCAACCCCTTGGGGATGATGATCGTGCTCAGCGTGGTCTTCTCTGCCCTCTTCCCCACCGTCAACAGTTACCCCGTGTTCGTAATGACCGCGCTGGTAGCCTGGAACTTCTACTCGCAGACCAGCATGGCTGCGATCTCCAGCCTGGTGTGGGGCGGGGGGCTATTCCAGCGCATCTACCTGCCCAAATCGGCCTTTGCCATCGCCGCCATCGGCACCGGCCTGGTCAACACCGTGTTGGCGTTGGTGCCCTTGGTGGCGGTGATGCTGGTCTTGGGCGTGCCTTTGCGGCCGGCCATGCTGGTGACCCCTTTCACCCTGCTGCCCCTGGCGTTCTTTTCCTTGGGCGTGGGGTTGTTGCTTTCCAGCATTGGCATTTACTTTGCCGATGTGGTAGAAATGTACAACGTCGCGCTGATGGCCTTGTTTTACGCCTCGCCCATCGTCTACCCTCTTTCGCAACTGCCGCCCAAGGTGCAGCACTTGCTCTCGTTCAACCCCTTAGTCTATCTGCTGGAACTGTTCCGCCAGCCCATTTACAAAGGTGTAGTGCCCGAACCCCGGCTGTGGCTTTTGGCCTATGGCCTCAGCCTGGGGACGCTGCTGGTGGGCTGGCTGGCCTTCGCCAGCAAGGTAGATGAGTTTGCTTATCGCACGTAACGGCTCGCTCTGGAAGGAACGGCCCGCGGATGACGCGACGCATAACGCGTGCCCGCGAATTTTTTGGGGCGCCAAAGAGTTAACGCAGGAGTGCAAAGGAGGGGCAAGACAATGCCTCACCAGAGGTGCGAAAAGACACCTGGTCGCCAAGAGAGACCACCGAGCGACGAAGCAAGCAGGTAACCACCCCCTTCTTACCCCAACTCATTAGCATGTCGCCCTTCCTCGCTTCCCCTTCTCTGCGCTTTTCCGCGCCGGCACACACCGCCGCCCCTGAAAAAACTTCATGAACGCTCAACCTCCAACCCCCACAACGCCCACCGCTGCCCTCCCCGCGGCAGACGACGATATCGTCGTCCGGCTGGAAAACGTCACCGTCCGCTATCGCCTGCCCGCGGAACGCATCCGCACGTTCAAAGAGTGGGCTATCCGCTACTTGCTGCGGCAGAAAGTAGCCTACCGGGACGTATTGGCCCTGAACGGCGTCAGCCTGGAGGTGCGGGCCGGCGAAGTCTTTGGGCTGATTGGCCCCAACGGTGCGGGCAAGAGCACTCTGCTCAAACTGGTGGCCCGGGTATTGCGCCCTACGGCTGGCCGGGTGTGGGTCAAGGGGCACGTTGCGCCGCTGCTGGCCATGGGTGCGGCCTTTCACCCCGAACTCACCGGCCGGGAAAACGTGTACCTCAACGGCACCCTGTTGGGCATGACCCACCGAGAAATCAACAACCGCTTCCAGGCCATCGTAGACTTTGCCGAAATGTGGGATT
>JALUDX010000167.1 GCA_027053355.1 Anaerolineales bacterium
AGGCTGCCCTGAGCGAAGTCGAAGGCTGCCCTGAGCGAAGTCGAAGGCTGCCCTGAGCGAAGTCGAAGGCTGCCCTGAGCGAAGTCGAAGGGGGCGGCTTGGGGGGAGAGGAGAGGGCATGAAAAGCGAGGTTTTCGAAAAGCCTTGGCCTGACGAGATGAGATTGTCGGCCAAGGGAACAACGAGCGGGAGCACGATTGATGTTGTGTTGAGCAATCAAACCACGGGACAAAGTTTTGTTAGTCAATCAGGGTCTTCTGTGTTTTCTGCGCCAATCTGTGCAATCTGTGGTTCCCTCCCCCCTTCCGAGGAGATGTGCGATGAAAGATTTTCTGCTCCGCCGTGCCCAAAAGCCCCATAGCCCCTTGCACCGCTGGGTGGCCCTGGTGGGCAGCGCTATCTTGTTTTGGATTGTCATCCCGCTGCTGCTGGTGGCGTTGAGCCTGCTGCTGACATTCTGGCTGCACCTTCCCCCTTTGCCCGCCAGTGGATGGCTGGTGGGGCTGGGCCTCTTGCTGATGGTTTTGGGTTCGCTGCTGGATTTGTGGGTCATTTACTACCAGCACACCGAAGGGCAGGGCTCGCCTTCTCCCTTGGTGCCCACCCAGCAGCTGGTGCAAGACGGCCCCTTTGCCTACAGCCGCAACCCCATGTACATCGGCACGCTGACCATTTACACCGGGCTGGCGCTGGTGTTGGGCTCGGTGGCCATGTTGCTGCTGGTGGCGCTGGGCGCGCTGCTGGTGCACGCCTATGTGGTGCTGGTGGAGGAAAAGGAAATGGCTGCCCGCTTTGGCGAGGAATACAGCGCATACAAGAAGCGGGTGCCGCGCTGGCTGCCCCTGCGGAGGAAGCATGGCTGACCGGCTGGCGCTCGTCACCGGCGCGGCGGGCGGCATCGGCCGCGCCATCGCAGCGCGCTTCGCGGCCGCGGGCTGGCGTGTCATCGGCTGGGACAAAGCCCCCGCGCCCGCCGACTTCCCCGCGGGCGGCGTCTTTGCCCAGGTCGACCTGGCCGACCCCGCGGCAGTGGAAGCCGCGGCTGCCGAAGTGCGCGCCGCCTTCCCCAAACTGCACGCGCTGGTCAACAACGCCGCGCTGCAAATCGCCAAACCCCTGCTGGAAACCACCACGGCCGAATGGGACGCGGTGCAGGCGGTCAACCTGCGCGCCGCTTTTCTGGTGAGCAAGGCGCTCTTCCCGCTGCTGCGGGCGGCGGCGCAGGCGGGCGAGGGTGCGGCGGTGATCAACGTTTCGTCGGTGCACGCGGTGGCGACCTCGGCGAACATCGCCGCCTACGCTGCCAGCAAAGGCGGCCTGCTCGCGCTCACCCGCGCGATGGCCATCGAATGGGCGCCTTACGGCGTCCGGGTCAACGCGCTGCTGCCCGGCGCGGTGGATACGCCCATGCTGCGCGCCGGCTTGCGTCGCGGGCACCTGAGCGCCGCCGACGTGGAAGCCCAACTCGCGGAACTGGCCCGCCGCACGGTCAACGGCCGGGTGGGGCAACCCGCAGAAATCGCTGCTGCGGCTTACTTCCTCGCCGATGGCAGCCAATCGTCGTTCATGACCGGCCAGCCCCTAATCGTCGACGGCGGCGCGACGGCCCGCTTGAGCACCGAATAGACCACGGATGACACAGGGACGAATGGCGAGTTGCGAACAAGGAGACGGGTTTTTGGGCGTCGAATAGGGATGGTTCAGAAATGAATAGACATTTTGCTCTATTGCCAACGGGGCGCCCTCACCTTACCCCCGCTGCGCGCCCCCTTTCCTCTCCCACTGGGAGAGGAAAGGGGGCTGAGCCGCCGCTCTGGGGGAGGGGCGAGGGCGATAACGGCTACTGACAGGCTATTGACGCGGGCAAAAAGTGTTCAGATAATTTTCAGGAAAAATGAACCATCCCACCGAGGCCGCTAAGCAACGGAAGTGAGCGTGGCGCTTCTTAGGGATTTTGGAGCGCCGAGAGCACTGGGAGAAACGCCTGAGTAACCAAGCAACCAGCCACCCAACCCTTTAGCCCCTCACCTCTTCCCGCATCCCGGATCACGCTTCGACTTCCCGCTTTCTGTGTCTTCTGTGGTTTTCGCTCTGCGTCATCTGCAGTGTCTTTTTGAGGCTGAACAGTTACTGGATCTGTGGTTACTCCGACCGAACCCAGCATAACGAGGGAACCATGCACACTTCATCTGATCCTCTGGAACTTTTCTTCCGCCCCCAAGGCGTGGTGGTGGTGGGTGCATCGACCGACCCTACCAAACTGGGCTACGGTGTAGCCCGCAACCTGCTGGAAGGCGGCTACCCCGGCGTCGTCCACCTGGTCAACCCCCGCGGGGGCACCCTGTTGGGGCATCCCCTTTACCCCTCGGTAGAAGACGTGCCCGACCCGGTCGACTTGGCGGTGATCCTCATTCCGGCGGCTGCGGTACCCCCGGTGTTAGAAGCCTGTGGTCGCCGCGGCATCCGCGCCGCGATCGTGGCCTCGGGCGGCTTCCGCGAAACCGGCCCCCAAGGGGCGGAACTGGAGGCGGCCTGCGTGGAAATCGCTCACCGCTATGCCATGCGCCTGATGGGCCCCAACTGCATCGGCCTGGTCGATACCCACCTGCCGCTGGATACCACCTTCCTGCCGCCGCCGGGGCCGCCGGTGGGCGACGTGGCCTTCATCAGCCATTCGGGCGCGCTGGCCGCGGCAGTCATCGATTGGGCGCGCGGCCAGGGCTTTGGCTTTTCGCGCCTGGTGAGCCTGGGCAACCAGGCCGACATCAGCGAAGCCGACATCCTGCCCTTGGTGGCCGCCGACAAACACACCCGCGCCATCACCCTTTACCTGGAAGGCGTGGCCTCGGGCCGCCGCTTTGTGCACGCCACCCGGGGCCTGGCGCAACAAAAGCCGATCATCGCCCTGAAAGTGGGGCGCACCGAGGCCGGGAAACATGCCGCAGCCTCGCACACCGGCGCGTTGGCCGGGCAAAACCAGGCCTTCGAAGCGGGCTTTCGCCGCGCCGGCGTGTTGCCCGCGGCCACCGTTGCCCAGATGTTCCACTGGGCGAAAGCCTTGGCCTGGCTGCCCCTGCCGCAGGCAGACCGGGTGCTGATTCTCACCAACGCGGGCGGCCCCGGCGTGACCGCGGCCGACGCCATCGCGGCCCAAGGGCTGCGCCTGGCCCGCCTGACCCCGCAAACTCAACAACTTTTGCGCGCCATGCTGCCCCCCGCGGCCAGCGTGCACAACCCGGTCGACATGCTGGCCTCGGCCTCGCCGGAACAGTACGCCCAGGCCCTCCGCCTGGGCCTGGACGACCCCGGCGTGGATATGGTGATGGTCATCTTGCCGCCGCCGCCCATGTTCAGCGCCGGGGCCGTGGCGCGGGCCATCATCCCCCTCATCCAAACTGCAGACAAGCCGGTGGTGGTGGTGCCCATGGGCGACCCCCTGGTAGCCGAAGCGGTCGCCCACCTGCGGGCGGCCAAGGTGCCCGAATATCGCTTCCCCGAAGACGCGGCCTCCGCGTTGGGCGCCCTCTACCGCCGCAGCCAGTGGTTGCGCACCGCGGCCGAAACGCCCCTGCAGCCCGTAGACGCGGCAGCCACCGCCGCAGCCCAGCACCTGCTGGAAGACGACGCCACCCCGCCAGGCCAGTGGCTGCCGCCGCAGACCGTGCGCGCCATCCTTACGGCTTACGGCATTCCCACCCCGCGCGAGGCCGTGGCGCATAGCCCCACAGAAGCCGCCGCTGCCGCCCAGGAAATGGGCTTCCCGGTGGCGCTGAAAGTGGTTTCCCCCGATTTGCCCCACAAATCCGAGGCCGGTGGGGTGGTGTTGGGCCTGGCCGGGCCGGACGAGGTGGCCGCGGCTTACGAAAGCATGATGGCGCGGCTGCAGGCCGCCTTCCCCAAAGCGCATTTGGAGGGCGTGTTGGTGCAGGCGATGGCGCCTGCGGGGCAGGAGGTCATCGTGGGCGCAGTGCGCGACCCGCTCTTTGGCCCCCTGGTGATGTTCGGCTCCGGCGGCGTCGAGGTAGAAGGTTTGGGCGACGTGGCTTTTGCCATTGCGCCGCTCACCCCTGCCGACCGCGCTTACCTGCTGGAAAAAACGTGGGCCGGGCGCAAACTCGCGGGCTTCCGCCACCTGCCGCCTGCAGATCGCGCCGCGGTGGAAGACGTGCTCGCCCGCCTGGCCCAATTGGCCTGGGATCTCCCCATGCTGGCCGAAATAGAAATCAACCCGCTGCGGGTGTCGTTGGCAGGTGAGGGCGCACTGGCTCTGGATGTGCGGATGCGCCGCGGTCAGGATAAGCCCCCCGGTTTCCGGCCCTGAGGCTGCCGATTGCCGCGTGTTTTAGGGTAAAAGGGAAATAACCATGCGGCGTAACTGTTCAGCCTTGGGAAAACAGGCCACGGATGCACGCGGATCATTACGGATAGCCGCGGATTCGAGAGCGTCCTCGGACGGGATTGGCATCCCGCCCAATGTCCATGCCGGCCTGTAAAAATACTCACACAGAAAACACAGAAGGGGACAGGGTAGGGGCGCACGGCCGTGCGCCCCTACGAAAGCCCGCGCGTTTCGGAAACAGAGCAGAGGAAAATACAAAAGGTTATAAAGGGTAGGGGCGAGGCGAGCCTCGCCCGCTTTTGGCGTGTGGTGCCTTGACACCGCTTTGGAAAGCGGCCCTTCGATGCACTCGGGACAGGCGGCTCGTCGCCGCACGCCAAAGAAAAACTGCCCCCAGATGCGTTTTGCCACCACAGTAGGCAATTACGATTTCTCTTTTGTTTGCGCCGAACAGTTTCGCGCCTTTGCAAATCTCCCGGAGGGGGGCTATAATATGCCCCATACCCTTCTCTTTTCTCTTTGCGGAGGTTCTTCTGGAAACCCGGCGCATTTCTCGCCCTGCAGCAGCGTCTGAACACGATTTGGCCGCCTTGCAACACCTCTCCCCCGGCATGACCTTAGCCGACCGTTACGCCATTCAAGAGGTCATCGGCGTAGGAGGGATGAGCGCGGTTTATCTGGCGCGCGATTTGCATTTCCCTCAAACTGTCAAACAAGTGGCGGTCAAAGAAATGCTGGTGCCCACGCGAGATCAGGAAACTCGCACCACCCTGCTCCGCAATTTCGAGCGCGAAGCCCATATCGTCGCCAGCCTCAGGCATCCGGCTATTCCCCATATCTACGATTACTTCACTCAAGGGGAACGGGCTTATCTGGTGCTGGAATACATCGAAGGGGAAAATTTAGAAAGCATTTTGGAGCATACCGATGGCTTCTTGCCCGAAGAAGAGGTCATCGAATGGGGCATCGCCCTCAGCGACGTACTCCATTACCTGCACACCCACCAACCGCCGGTAATCTTCCGTGATCTTAAACCGGCCAACGCGATGCTCACCCCCGAAGGGCAAATCGTATTGGTCGATTTTGGCATTGCCAAGCAATTTCACACCGGCCAAAAAGGGACGATGATCGGCACGGAGGGCTATGCGCCGCCAGAGCAGTACCGCGGTGAGGCCACGCCCCAAGTCGATATTTACGCCTTGGGCGCGACGCTGCACCACCTGCTCACCCGCCGCGACCCCCGCTTAGAGCCGCCTTTTTCCTTCCACGAGCGCCCCATTCGGGAGATCAATCCCGCCGTTTCTCCCGCTTTAGAGGCTGTGGTGATGCGCGCCTTAGCCTATGAGCCTGAGCGGCGTTTTCAGAGCGCCTTGGAAATGAAAGAAGCCCTACTGGCTGTGCGCGCGGCGATACAAAATTCGGGGGAAAAGAAAGCGCCTGCCATTGCCGGAGCCCCTCAGGCTACAGTAACCCTTTTCAGCGAAACCCAGCGGGAGCCTTTGTGGGTCTTCGACGCCGAAGACGAAATCCGCGGCACCCCCTTGGTCGTGGGAGGAGCGGTCTATGTGGGCGCTTACGACCACAATCTCTATGCGTTAGCCGCGGAAGATGGCAAGTTTCTGTGGAAGTTCCCCACCGAAGGCGGGGTGGTTGCTCGCCCTGCCACTGATCAGCGCCATCTCTATTTTGGCTCGCAAGACGGCACCTTCTACGCTGTCGGACGCAGCCATGGCCGCCAAGTGTGGCGCTACGAGGTTGGTGAGCCCATTTACGCTTCAGCGCGGTTGGCAGAAGGCCATTTGTTTTTCGGCGCAGACGATGGGCGCCTGCACGCGGTGCATGCGATTACTGGCCGACAGTTATGGGCTTTCGAGGCGGGCGCCCCCATTCGCTCGACGCCGGCCTTAGATGCACAGCACATCTACTTCGGCACCGAAGGCGGGGACCTGTATTGCCTGGATTTCCGCGGTCGCATTCGCTGGCGTTATCGCGGCAAACGCAACATCACCGCTTCGCCAGCGGTGAGCCAAAACACGGTCTTCGCGGTAGACTTAAGCGGCGCTTTAGTCGCCTTAGATGCCCAAAGCGGTTGGGTGCTGTGGCGTTTTCACCTGGGCAAGGGCAGCGTTTCTTCGCCCGCGGTGAGCGAAGGTTTTGTGGTGCTTGGCTCGGCCGACGGCGCGGTGTATGGTGTCAACGCCTCTCGCGGTCGTGAGGCGTGGCGCTATCAGACCGAGCACCAGGTCCCCGGCTCACCTCTCATCCACGAAGACGCCGTGTACATCGGCTCGGCCGATGGGCATCTCTATTGCTTGGAACTGAACACCGGCCATTTGCGGTGGCGCTTTGCAACCAACGGGGCCATCACCGGAGCACCGGCCATTGCCGAAGGCGTGTTGTATTTCGGCGCCACAGACCACCGTTTATACGCCTTGCCGCTGGCGTAATAGGCCCTTTTGCTAAGGAGGTTCAAATGAAAGCCTCTGTTGGTCGTTTGCCGTTCGTGGGAGTGTTTGTTTTGCTTCTGCTCGCTGCTTGTCAACCAGCCGCGCCGACACCCGACACGCAGGCTACCCTGCAAGCCTTGGTGGCCACGCAATTGGCCCAGGCCACACCCCCCGCGCCCCCCATCGATTACCCCGCGACCATCGCGGCGCAGGCCACCCAAATCGCAGGGTTACAAAGCACCCTGGCTGCACCTACTTCTGCTCCACCTACGATTGCCCCTACGCCTACCCCAACCCCCGACCAAACGTTGCTGCTGCGTCAGGCGTTGGCCGCTTACCTGGCCTGGCCCCTGGCCGACGTGGACATGGAAATCGGCGAAATCCGTGGTCAGTGGGCGCGCGGCAGCATACGCCGTAAAGGCGAAATGGAGGGCGCCGGGTGGTTTGCCCTCTATCGTGACGGCTTTTGGACCATTGCCTACGTGGGTCAAGGTGTGCCGCCTTGCAAACGGGTCAACGCCCTCAACATCCCCAAAGATTGGGTTGACTATTGTGTCACCGAATCGGGGCAAACGGTAGCCCGCTAACCGCGGCCCTCGCGCCCCTCGCTGCCTTTAGGAGCGTTCCGTGAAACCCAAGTTTCCTTCTCTCAAACAGGTACGCGCCTGGCTCAACGAGCGCAGCAAAGTCCTGGCACACGACCGTGCCGCGCCCCAGGACGAGCCGCCTACCGCACCTTTGAGCGAAGACCGTACCCGCACCCAGCCTCTGCCGCAGCGAGGGGTGACACCCGCGCCGCCCTTTGTACCGTTGGCGCCCGGCCAGGTGCAAGTAGGCATCGGCTACTCGGTGGGCCTGCAGCGTGAGCAAAACGAAGACGCCCTTTTTGCCCTCACCACCAACCTAAATAGCAACGGCAGCGACCTACTCTTTGGCCTGTTCGTAGTCGCCGATGGCATGGGCGGGCATCAGCACGGCGAAGTGGCTTCAGAAACCGCGCTGCGTGCCCTCACCCAGCGTCTCATCCAAGAGGCATACGTGCCCCTTGTGGGAATCGCGATGCCCGAGGAAACCAGCCTGACCGAAACCTTGCGGGCTGCAGTTTACGACGCACATCAGGCTGTGCAGCACAACGCTCCTGGCGGCGGCACCACCCTCACCGTCGCCCTGATTCTCAACGAGCAGATGGCCGTTGCCCACGTGGGCGATAGCCGCGCCTACGCCCTCTACCCCGACGGGCGGATGGACATCTTAACCCGGGACCACTCTTTGGTCAAACGCCTGCAAGAGTTGGGGCAACTCACCGCGGAACAGGCCGCGGTGCATCCTCAGCGCAATGTGCTCTATCGAGCATTGGGGCAGGCTGAGCCGTTAGACGCGGATATCTTCGTCACCGCCGTGCCTCACAATGGCTATTTAGTGTTGTGTTCCGACGGCCTATGGGGCATGGTGCCCGATGAAAGAATCTACCGGGTGGTGATGGAAGCCGCGTCGCCTGCCGAGGCAGCCCAAACCCTGGTCGACGAAGCCAATGCGGCTGGCGGCGTGGACAACATCTCGGTGATTGTGGTGCGCTTCCCCGCAGCCGAAGAATGAACACCCGGCGTAAGTGTTCAGCCTTGGCAAAGAAAAACCACAGATTACGCAGATTTCGCAGAAAAACATCCACAGAGTAACTGTGTTACTTGTCAAGCGACAGGCATAGGCAAAGCCGCAGACGCCTGAACGGGAATGACTTGCGGCTTCGGCTCCGGCATCTGCCAAGCCTGTTTGTGAGCCAGCA
>JALUDX010000168.1 GCA_027053355.1 Anaerolineales bacterium
AATCTCAGCGGCGCGTTGTGTCTCGTGGGCATTATCAAACAGGTAATGAGCGAAGCGTTCCAAGGAAATTCCTTTATACTTGTACATAGGGAACCTCCTTGTGTGGTGATTTTGTTCTCTATAACTAATAAAACTAAAGGAGGTTCCCTTTGTTGTCCTAACTCATGTCCGGATCTCAGAGAGAAAAAGGGTAACCGTTTCAAACCGGGTTGACAAAATGGTGTATAAAGAGACGAATGAACGCCAATTCTGCGCCCAGTTGGGAAAAGCACCCAAGGTGACGGGAAAGCCCAACAACCGCACTGAGCAGGTGATTGGACGAGCGTTCAAAGTCCGTACGCGAACGATGAAGGGATTCAAACGCGAGGACAACCGGATTCGGTTCCTGAATCTGGCGCTGGCACTGGATGCTCGTGCTCAGCGTGAGGGGGTGCTTTACTTGCTCTAAAAAGTCTTTTTGTGGGGCTCCTCGTCGGTTTTTAACAGTTGTCGCCTCGCGACAATACCCCTACCCGAATTGAAACGGTCACCCGCCTTTCGCCCGCGGTTGACAATCCTCCCGCAACGGCGTATACTTGAAACACCTTCACCCGGAGAAACCGCCATGCGAGTATTTTCCGCTTTGCCCCCCCGATAGGCCGATGACAGGCACGCGCCGCGCGTGCCTGTTTTTATACCCCCTGAAAGGAGCGACTGATGGATTCTGGGATGATCCGTAAAATCGAAAAAGCCAAACGCTACGCACAGGAACGTGACCGTATCCGCTTCGAGGGGCTCAAAGTTGTGTTCCAGGGGGCCAATAATCCGCACACGGTCACTTTTGAACAGGGTCAATGGCATTGCGACTGCGACTTTTTCCAGTTGCGCGGGCGGTGCAGCCATACCATGGCCCTGGAATATATCTTCGAAGATTGCCACTTAACCCTCGCCGAAGAAGCGTAACCCACGCAAGCAAAAAAGGCAGCCCGCAGGCTGCCTTTTTTATGGCGGAGAGGGTGGGATTCGAACCCACGGTGGCCACAAAGACCACAGCGGTTTTCGAGACCGCCCCGTTCGTCCACTCCGGCACCTCTCCGTAGCGGCTCACATTATACCGCAAATTGCGCACTTTTGAATAAAAAAGGGTGACAGTTCAGCGCAAACAAAAGAGAAATCTCAATGTCGCAGACGGAAAACCACAGAAGACACAGAGAAGGCACAGAATCTCACCTTGCTTTGCGCCGCGCTTTTGTTGGCGGCACACTGTCTCGCCTCCCTTGGGCTGGGCGGGATGGGCATCCTGCCCTACGACACGCTTAAATCCGCTGCTATCCGTAATGATCCGCGTTCATCCGTGGCCTATTTCCCCAAGGCTGAACAGTTACAAAAAAGGAAGCAAAGACGCAGCGACCACGCCAAGAGAGACGCCTAACCCACCAGGTAACCAAGTCACCAAGTAACCAGGTAACCAAATTCTTTTTCTACCTCCTTTAGCGCCAACCACATCCCAACCTTTCATCTGGAGGAACACCATGGACATTCGCGGCAAACGCGTGTTGATTTTGGGCGGCTACGGCCTGGTCGGCCGCGCGGTGGCCCGAGAAACGTTAGCCCACCAACCCGCCCGGCTGGTCATTGCCTCGCTGCGGAAGGCCGAAGCCGAAGAAGCGGTGCAACAACTGCGCGCCGAATTCCCCGACAGCCCCGCCGAAATCGTGCCCGCCTGGGGCGACGTCTTCCTGCGTGCCGAATGGCAGCGCGACGACGTCCACCCCCGCCCCGCCGTCCTGGCCGACCCCAAAACCCGCCAGCGCCTGATCGACGACATCTTGGGCAGCCTGAACGACGACATTTTAGAAGCCTCCCTGCTCTACCAACTCATCACCGGCACGTGGGGGAACCTGGGCGGCCTGCCAGCCCACATCGTGGTCGACTGCATGAACACCGCCACCGCGGTGGCCTACCAAGACGTCTACACCACCGCCCGCCACCTGAAAGCCCAAATCGCCAAACCCCAAGAAGCCGTCAACTGGCACGAGGAAGTAGAACGCCTGCTGGCCTCGCTGTACATCCCCCAATTGGTGCGGCACATTCAAATCTTCCACGCGGCCATGCAGCGCGCCGGCACCGAAGCCTACGTCAAAGTCGGCACCAGCGGCACCGGCGGCATGGGCCTCAACATTCCCTACACCCACGGGGAAGAAAAGCCCTCCCGCGTTTTGATGTCTAAAGCCGCGGTGGCCGGCGCTCAAACGCTGCTCACCTTCCTCATGGCCCGCACGCCCAACGGCCCCACCGTGGTCAAAGAAATCAAACCCACAGCCATGATCGGCTGGAAGCAAATCGGCTACGGCCCCATCCGGCGACGGGGCAAGGCCTACCCCCTGTACGACTGTCCCCCCGAACAAGCCGTCTCGATTCACGACCCGGCCAACCTGGCCCCGGAAGGCGATTTCGGCGTCGCCCAAGACGGCGTTTTAGAAGCCGTGTTCATCAACACCGGCGAGAACGGCCTCTTTGCCGCCGGCGAATTCGCCATGATCACCGCCTTAGGGCAAATGGAAGCGGTCACCGCCGAAGAAATCGCCCACAACGTGGTGTGGGAAATTTTAGGCGGCAACACCGGCAAAGACGTCATCGCCGCGCTGGATGCCGCCACCATGGGGCCCACCTATCGCGCCGCCTACCTGCGCGAAACCGCCCGCCATCGCCTGCACCAATTAGAAGAAACCTACGGCGAGTCGGTGGCCTTCGAAATTTTAGGCCCCCCGCGGCTTTCCAAACTCCTCTTCGAAGCCTACCTGCTCAAACAAGCCTACGGCACATTGGATCGACTGGTGGAAATCTCCCCCCAGGAAGCCGCGCAGGCCGTCGAAGCGCTGGTGCGCCGTTCGCCCGCGCTGCGGCAAAAGATCCTCTCCATCGGCATCCCCATTTTGCTCAGCGACGGCGAGCGCCTGCTGCGCGGCCCGATGATCAAAGCCGATACCGCAGAGCAAGGATGGGTCGACCTGCGGCCAGAAAACCTCGCCCGCTGGCAAACCCGCGCCCGCCGTCTGCTGGCCGAAATTCAGCAACAAACCGCGGGCGACGACACCTCTTCCCGCTACGACCGCATCTACCCCGCGGCCCGGCGCTGGACCCCCGACGATTTGCGCATCGCGGTGGGCGAATGGGTAGCTTGGGTGCTCAACACCGAGGAACAAGGCTTCCGCTTCAAGCGCTGACCGCAGAGAGGCGCAGAGAAGGCAAAGGCGCAAAGATAACGCCCAAGAAGTCGACACAGAAACGCGTAGGGGCGAGGCGGCGCCTCGCCCCTACAAAATATCGAGCGCCCAGGCCGCCAGCCTCTCAATAACCCACCCGCACACTCAGGCCCAAAGCCAACAACGCGCCAAAAATCAACACCAATTGGCCGGTGCGGGCTAAAGCCGCGTTGAGCGTGCGGCCTGTCTGATGATAGACCACCCGTCGCGCCTGCCAGGCCCAGGGCAACGAAAGCCACACCAACAGTGCGGCCGGGGGGTAATCTCCCCGCAGCACGGCCAAGGTAATCAACCCATACGCGCCCCACAGGCAGAGATCATATTCCCCCCGCGCGCCCCGGGCGCCCAACAGCACGGCCAACGTGCGCTTCCCGGCCTTGCGGTCGGTGGGAATGTCGCGCAGGTTGTTGACCACCAAAAGGGCCACCGAGAGCAACCCCAACGCGGCTGCCGCCCACCACACCCGGGGGGAAAACGCGCCCGCCTGCACGAAATACGTGCCCCCCACTGCGGCCAGGCCAAAATACAAAAACACGAACACGTCGCCCAAACCGTAATAACCGTAAGGCCAGGGGCCGCCCGTGTAGCCGATGGCCGCCAGAATGGCCGTCAGTCCAATCGCGGCCACAGGCCAGCCTGCCACCGCGATCAAATACAACCCCACCAGCGCGGCCAGGCCAAACGCCACCACCATGCCCCGCTGCACCTCCTGGGGCGAAAGCAACCCCGCCTGGGTCACCCGCACCGGCCCCAGGCGCTCGCCGCTATCCGCGCCACGGCGAAAATCGGCCACGTCGTTGGCCAGGTTCGCACCGATTTGCAGCAACAGCCCTCCGGCCAGCGCGGCCAACGCCGGCCCCCAGCGAAAAACGCCATCGTGCACGGCCAGCCCCCAGCCCGCGAGCACCGGGCCCACCGCCGCGGGCAACGTCTTGGGGCGAATGGCTAAAAGCCACACTTTCCAGGCAGGCATCGCTCATTCCTCCTCGGAGACTGCTTATAAACCCGAAGGGTGTATAACTTACCGTAATTGTCAGTCATGCGAGTCAAAAAGGCGCTTCGCTCCTTTTCTAAGCGCCCTCCTGGGGGCGAGGGGGCAAAGGCGCGGCCTCCAGACCGATGGAACGCAACAAGGTGAGCCGCAACGCGGGCAGCCACCGCTCCGGCTCGGGGCGGCCGGTCAGCAGCCAACGGGTGACCAGTTCGTAAATTGCACCTACCCACGCGTACGCGGTGACCTCGGCATCCAGCGGCGGCACGTCGCCCTCGGCCACGGCTTGCTCCAGATACCGCCGAATCAGGGCGGCGAAGCGGTCGTTGATTTCCAGGCGCTTGCGCTCGAAGCGTTCACCCAGCCCCACGGCCTGCACGAGAAAAATTTTGGCCAGGGGGCGATATTCCGAAAACGTCGCCAGGCCCGCTTCCAGCGCGGCGGTGACCCGCGCCACGCCGCCTTGCTGCGCGGCGATGGCTTCGGTGAGGCGGCGCTCTAAAATCTCGGCAAAGTGGTCGATGATCGCCAAAAAAAGGCGCGCCTTGCCGGGAAAATGAAAGTAGACCCCGCCTTTGGAAACGTGCGCTTCCTGCACGATATCGTCCATGCGGGTGGCGTGATAGCCCTTGCGGGCGAAAACACGGATGGCCGCGTGCAACACCCGCTGGCGGGTCTGGTCGGGGTGGTTGGTCATCGGGTTTTATCCTGTTTGGTCACTGTTCAGCCGTGGGAAAATAGGCCGCGGATGAACGCGGATAATTACGGATGCCGCGGATTTAAAAGTGTCGTAGGGCAGGATGCCAATCCCGCCCAGCCCCAGGGAGGCGAGACAGTGTGCCGCCAACAAAGGCGCGCAAAGCAAAGTGAGATTCTGTGTTTTCTGTGCTTTCTCTGTGTCTTCTGTGTTTTTTGTTTGCGCTGAACAGTTACACCGATTTTTGCCCTTCGCAATAGCAGCAACGCAGGGGCGAGGCGGTGCCTCGCCCAAAGGCGCAAAGACGACGCCCAAACCGCCGAGAGAGATGCCCAGGCAACCAGGCAACCACGCAACCGGCCCCCTTTACAACCTCGAGCGGCCTCTCGCTCTTTGTAGCGCCTGCGCTCCCCTGCGGTTTTCCTTGCGTCGAGCAATCACCAGTTAGTTTGTGGTAAAATCGCGTCCGACTGACTGGTCGGTCGCTCCGTGGACGACCTCAAGCATACCATCGCCTACCCCCTTTGGTCAAGCCCCATGTCTGCTTCGCCCCCTGCCCATCACGACGCCCTTCTCGGCCCTGCTTCGCCTTTGGGCCTGCTCACGCGAGCCCAGGGCCGCCCCCGCTGGGCCTGGCTACACCGCGGCCGCGGCTGGGTAGGGGTCGGCTGCGACGCGTGCACCGAAGCCGCGGGGACGGCGCGCATTGCTCGCCTCCGCGCCGTCCCCGCGGCCGCACCCCGCTTCGTGGGCCTGGCCTTCGCGGCCGAACCCCAGGCCACCGCGCCCTGGTGGTCTGCCTTCCCCCCCGCGCTGGCCGCCACCCCTGAGGCGCTCTACGGCCCCCTGCCCCTGCCCCGCCAGCCCGCACCGGCTGCGGGGCATACCCCACTTCCGCCCCTAAAAACCGTCGCCGGCACCACCTTTGCCCAGTGGGCGCGGGCGGTGCAAGCCGCGCTGGACGCCTTGGCCGCCACCCGCTTGCGCAAGGTGGTGCTGGCGCGGGTCGAAGTGCTGCGCCTGCCCGCACCCGTGTCACCCGTGGCCGTGTTGGCCGCGCTGTACCACCGGCACCCCACGGCCTACGCGTTTCTGATGGAACCGCAGCCGGGCCTCGCTTTTGTGGGCGCCACCCCCGAACTGCTGGCCCGAGTAGACGGCGCACACTTCCACACTGTAGCCCTGGCCGGTACCGCGCCGCGCGGCCGCACCCCGGCCGCCGACGCCCGCCTGGCCGCCGCTCTGCTCGCCAGCGACAAAGAACGGCGAGAACACGCCTGGGTAGTTCAGGCCATCCGCTCGGCCATGACCCCGCTTACCCAGACCCTCCACGTTCCCCCCGCGCCCCGTCTGCGGCGGTTGCCCCACATCCAACACCTGGAAACGCCCATCCACGGCGTGCTGCAGCCCGGCGTAGGGCTGCTGGACGTCGCCGAAGCCCTCCACCCCACCCCCGCGTTGGGCGGCACCCCGCGGCCAGAGGCGCTGGCCTTCATCGCCGCGCACGAGCCCTACGACCGGGGCTGGTACGCCGCACCGGTGGGGATGCTCTTCCCCGATGGCAGCGGCGAATTGGGCGTGGCCATCCGCTCCGCGCTGCTGTGGTCTGACCGCGCGGTGCTCTATGCCGGCGCGGGCATTGTGCTCGGCTCAGACCCGGCGCGCGAATGGGCTGAAACCGACCTCAAGTTGAACACCATGCGCCGCGCGCTGCAAGCCGCCCTGCAGGCTGCGCCCTTGGGCCAAGCGGAGGAAGGGGCATGACCTGCGCGGACGTGGCGCTCTCGCCCCAGGTGGCCGTAGGAGCCGGGCAGCCCTTGGTGCTCATGGCCGGGCCCTGCGCGGTGGAAAGTTTCGCCCAGACCCACGCGGTAGCCGCGGCCATGGCCGCGCTGGGGCTGCGGGTGCTGCGCGGGGGCGCGTTCAAGCCGCGCACCTCGCCCGACAGTTTCCAGGGCCTGGGGGAAGAAGGGCTCCGCATTTTGCGCGCCGTGGCCGATGAATTTGGGATGTTGGTGGTCACCGAGGCGCTGGGGGTGGCGCACGTGCCCCTGGTCGCCCAATACGCCGACATCATCCAAATCGGCAGCCGCAACATGCAACATTTCCCTTTGCTGTGGGCTGTGGGGGAAGTGGACAAGCCCGTGTTGCTCAAGCGAGGCTTCATGAGCACCGTGCGCGAGTGGCTGCTGGCGGCGGAACACATCGCGCGCCGCGGCAACGAGCGCATCGTGCTCTGCGAGCGCGGCATCCGGACGTTCGAAACCGCCACCCGCAACACGTTGGATGTGCAAGCCATTGCCCTGGCCCGCGCCGAAGGGTGGCCGGTGGTGGGCGACCCCAGCCACGCGGCGGGCCGCGCCGACCTGGTGCTCCCGGCCGCGCTGGCTGCGGTGGCCGCCGGCGCGGATGGCTTGCTGGTGGAAGTGCATCCCCGACCGGCACAGGCGCTCTCGGATGGCGCGCAATCGCTGCCCTTAGAGGCACTGCCCGATTTCGTAGCCGCGGTGCAACGGGTGGCCGCGGCCGTGGGGCGTGCCATGCCCACCCTCACGCCAGAAGCGCCAGCCTGACCGAGCCAAGACGCTGAGATGATTTAACGCAGAGGCAAAAAGGGCAGAAACGCAAAAGGAACATCCTCGATACCCAATGCCCCCAGCAACCAGGCAACCAGGCCCCAACACCCCGTTTCCCGTTTCCTATGCCTCTCAGCGCCAACACGCGGTAAAATTCATCCATGCGCTTTTGGCTTTGGCTTCGTCGCAGCGGGCTTTGGCTGCTCCTCGCTGTGCTGCTCACCCGCAGCCAAATTCCTGCCACCGACCGGGCAGCCCGCATTCACGCCCTGACCCGCCCTTACGAGTTCGACTACGCGTCGTGGCTGGCCCGCGCGTGGGAAACCAAAGCCTTAGCCGCAGCCCTGGGCGCCGAGCGGGCCCTGCCCCCTGCCGGCGACCGCCAGGTGGTGTTGGATTACCTCGACCTGATGGACGCCATCGGCCGCACCCGCGCCCAACTGCGCGACGCCTTGGCCGACCCCCACGGCGTAGACCAGGCCAAAGTAGACGCGCTGCGCGCCCAACGCGCCCGCCAAGAAGCCCGCCGCCGTTGGCTCGCCCCCTTAGCCGAACAAGTGCTCCAAACCCAGGTCAGCGCCATTTTGGCCAAAAACGGCCTCACCCTCGGCGGGCAACCCCTTCCCCCGGTGCTTTACCGCACCACCCCCGTCCCCATGGCGTTGGTGGTCTCCCCGCGCACCGAAATTCGGCAGATCGCCAACATTTCCCTGCAACCCGACCTGAGCCTCGAAGACCAAATCCGCTTAGAAGACCAGGTCGCCCGCGACCTCGACGTTTCCACCTTGGTGGTACCCATCGGCGGGGTGGGCGTTTACCCCACTATGGTCATGGAAACGTCCAACCTGCCCTGGCTGGTGAGCACCATCGCCCACGAATGGACGCACAACTACCTGGACTGGCACCCCCTGGGGCTGCTCTACGATGCCACCCCCGCGCTGCGCACCATGAACGAAACCACCGCCGACATCGTGGGGAAGGAAATCGGGCGCCAGGTTTTGCTCACCTTCTACCCCGACAAAGTGCCCCCACCGCC
>JALUDX010000169.1 GCA_027053355.1 Anaerolineales bacterium
CACCACTCACCACTTCCCTCACCGGCACACCCACCGACCGCGGCACCAACACCACGCCTTCCGGCGCTTGGGGGCTGAGGCGCACGGTCACGGCATACGCACCGGCGGGGATTTTGAGGGTTGCCTGCGCGCCGTCGTCCAAGCCGCGGCGGGCGGCTTCGTCGGGATGGAGCACCACGAACGCGCCGTGGGGCAACCGCGGCTGCAGGGTGCCCGAGCGCCCTACCAGCGCGCCGCGGTCGTAAAGCCGCGTCACCGGCACGGCCAGCAGGTCGGCGGAGGGCGGCTCGGCGGTCACGGGAGCCGTCCATTCCGCAGGCGCGGCCTCGCGCGCCGCGGGCTTCAGCGCCACGCCCAGCCCTTGCACATTTTCGTAAGCCGCGCCGCCGTAGTACAAATCGGTGCGGCGGATGAGCGGGTATTGCTCGTGCACCTCGGCAAGTTTTTCATAGGTGACGCCCGCGTAGTGGGGCACAGCCTCGGCAATCTGGCGCATGATCGCCGCGGGGGAATTGGCCTCCAGTGCCACACCGAGGCGCTCGCTGAGTTTAGCGGCCACGGTGAAGTCGGCAAACAAGCCTTTCGGCGGCGGCACCGCGGGGTAAAACCGCTGGACGCGCAGTTCGCCGTTGGTGTAAGTGCCGCTGCGCTCGGTGTAAGCCAACACGGGGAAGACCACGTTGGCTTTGCGGGCGGTTTCGGTAAGGAAGAGTTCCTGCACCACCACGAAGCCCGCCTCGTCCAGCGCCGCGGTGAGGGCGGGGTCGTCGCCCGCGGGGTCTGCGCCCGCGATGAGTACAGCCTTGGCGTCGCGAAGTGCGCCTGCGAGGTCATCCTGCGGGCGGAAGCCCATATCCCACGCGCCCTGGTCGTTGGCGCGCTGCCACACGCCCACCATGCCGCTGCCGACCTTGCCCGCGTGGCCGGTCTGCACCAGCAAATACGCCACGGCCTGCGCCAACGCCCGCGAGGCAGGCAGGCTCATCCCTTCCTGCCCGTAGAACACCACCAGCCGGTTCGCCTCGGCTACGGCTTTCACCGCCTCGCCGCCGCACGAGCAACCTGCGTCCGCAAGGCTGAGCACGGTTTCGGCTTCGCGGCCGTAGCGGTAACGGAGGGCAAAATCCGCGTAGCGCTCGGTTTTGGTGAAGCGCGGGTTGGCGACGATGAGCGTCGCGCCCCGCTCCGAAGCCTGCTTCACCCGCAGCCACCACAGCGGGGCTTCCTCTTCCAAATCAGAAGCCACCACAACGATGGTATCGCCCTTGCCCAGGTCGGCAAGGTTAGCGCCTGCGCCAAGGCCGAACTGCGCGGTGAGGTCGCCGCCGGCCAGGAAAGCATCCAACGCCTTGACGCCGCCCAATCCATCGGCAAGGCGGGCAAGGTTAAACAGGTCTTCATTGCTCAGGCGGCCGCTCGCCAAGGTGAGGAAGTGGCCGCGGCCTGCCTCAAGGCCGCTTGCCGCGGCGGCCAGCGCCTCTTCCCACGAAACGGGCACCAACTCGCCGTCCTTGCGCACCAGCGGGCGGATGAGGCGTTCCCCGCTCTCAGCAAAATGATAACCGGCAAAGCGGCCTTTGTCGCAAATCCAGATCTCGTTGACTTCTTCGTTTTGCCGCGGCAGCACGCGCTTGACCACCATCTTGCCGCCCGCTGCGGCCTCGCGGCGGACGTCAAAGGTGATGTTGCACCCGACGGGGCAGAGGGTGCAGATGGACGCCGCGGGGCGCATTTCCCACGGCCGCGCGCCAAAGCGGAAGTCCACAGTGGTCAGCGCGCCCACTGGGCAGAGGTCGGTGGTGTTGCCCGACCAGTACGAGTCGAAAGGCGGGTCGGAGAAGGTGGTGACGTCGGTGTGGTGCCCGCGCTGGTAAAAGGTGAGCACCGGGTCGTCCACGATTTCTTTCTGGAAGCGGATGCAGCGCGCGCATTTGATGCACCGCTCGCGGTCAAGGATGATGAGGTCGCCGAGGGGCACATGCTTGGGCGCGTGCTCTTTGTCTTCGTAATAAAAGCGGCTGGTCTCCGGCCCGTAGGCGATGGTGAGGTTTTGCAGGGAGCATTCGCCGCCTTTATCGCAGATGGGGCAGTCTAAAGGGTGGGAAGTGAGCAGAAATTCCAGCACCGACTTGCGGGCTTCGGCTACTTTTTCGGTGGTAGTGCGGACGACCATGCCTTCCATGACCCGCGCCGTGCAGGCGGTTTCCAGTTTGCGCCCCCATTGGATTTTGACCGAGCCGTCTTCTTCGCGCAGGAATTCGCCGGTGGCGCGGTCGCGCATCGGGCGGCCGATTTCCACCAGGCACATGCGGCACATGCCCACCGGCTCCATCTTGGGATGGTAGCAGA
>JALUDX010000170.1 GCA_027053355.1 Anaerolineales bacterium
CGGGCGCACGCCGTGCGCCCCTACATGGTGCCTTAGCAAAGGCGATTTTGTAGGGGCGAACGGCTGTTCGCCCACCGCCCCTGCCGTATGGTGTCATTGCGAGCCCCGAAGGGGCGAAGCAATCCCCCTTTCGCCGCGGGAGACTGCTTCGGCGGCTATGCCGCCTCGCAGTGACACATCTGCAAAGAATTTTTGGATAGGCTCTTACTTAATGCATTTTCAAACAAGACTTCAGTTATTGCGAAAGGTGCGATCTATCGCGCTTGTGGCAAGATCTCACCCATCCCCCGCTGAGCCTCGCTAACGCTCGGCTCATCTGCCCCCTTCCCTCCCTTAGTAAGGGAGGGAAGGGGGCGGCTACGGTGACGCGATAGCGTTGCCGTAGCGGGGGAAGGGAGAGATTAAACCCCAAAGGTGATACAGGGCAATTTGTCAGTCAACCAGAGACGAGCGCTTCTACGAGCAAATGCGCAAGTCCTATTTGTTACTTTCACACAGAGCACACGGGGAACACAGAGGAATTTTCTCCGTGCTCTCGTTGCGCTCCGTGTCCCCTGTGTGAGAATACGAGTATTTTGTCAATCACATTTACGAAAATTCACCTTGGGTCCTACCCACCCGCGGGTGGGCAGGACCCAAGGATTTACAGAGCACGAGGCTCTACGGTAAATTGAACGCTCTGATCAGGAAGACGGCCATCTGGGCGCGGGTCACAGAACCACTGGGACAGTAGTTCCCGCCCCCGCAGCCGCTGGTGACGCCTTCTTCCGCCAATTGCTCAATCCAATTTTTAGCCCAATAATCATCCGGCACATCGTTGAAGCGCGAATGCTCCACTTCCGGCGGGGTGTAATCTGAGCCGTGCTCTGCCCTCAACAGGAACACTGCCATCTGGGCGCGCGTCACATTTCCACCAGGGCAAAAATTGCCGTTGCCGCAGCCTGAAGTCACGCCGTCATTGTAGAGCGCCTCAATCCAGTCTTTAGCCCAATAATTATCCGGCACATCGCCAAAACTGGAATGCTCCACGTGCGGCGGTTTGTAGTCCGCGCCGTGAATACCGCGCTCAAGAAAGACCGCCATTTGGGCGCGAACCACATTGCCGCCGGGGCAATAGCGTAAGGGGTTATCCGCACAACCGCCTGTGATGCCATCTCGGTACAGCCGGTTGACGTAGTTCACCGCCCAATAGTCATCGGCCACATCAGCAAACACATTCCTCAACATGGCGCTAAAGGGCCAGAAGCCCCCGCTCAGGGAGTAATCGCCTCCCTGCATGGGGCCTCCGGCTTCGGCCTGACCGGCGGTGCCGCTCAGGTTGAAATCACCACCCTGGCTGACGCCGCCGCCCCCGGCCGCCCGACTGCGCCAGAAGATCCAGCCGTCGGTCTCGGCCAATTTGGTGGCCCAGGTCATGGCCGCCAAGCCAAAGAGGGCCAGCAAGGCAAGGAAAAGGGGAAGATGCCGTTTCATAGTTATCCTTCCTTTCGCTGCTGCTTCAACAAAAGAGCAATGCCGAGCAGCAACACCACTGCACCGGGGAGCAGGCCCGAGGAAACGGGCGAAGCCGGAGAGCCGCCCCGCTCCAAAGCAGATACTCGGTCGGCCAAGCGGTCAAGTTGCTTTTGCTGGTTGGCCAATTGCGCTTTGAGGGCTGCGTTCTCGGCCTTCAACTGCTGATTTTCGGCATACAGCCCCTGGATGGCGGCAAAGGAGACGCCCACCGCATCTTCCATGTTGATGCCCCGGTTGGTTTCGCCATAGCCAAAGGTGGCGTAAAAGTCCTGCGCCACCGGGCCGATGTGGCGGATGTTAGGGGCCTGGTTCTTGATGTGGTATTCACGCACGGGCATGGCGGCCAACCGTTCCAGCAAATTCTCCTCGTCCACAGGCGTAAAGTTTTCTTTGGTGGCGCGGTCGCTGACCGCCGTCCAGGAGTTGGCGCCGGAAGGCAGATACACACCGGTGCTAAGGTCAGAGCTGGTGTAGATGTAGAACCCGCCACTGGAGCGGAAAATGGTACGATCGTCGGCGTTGCAGGTCACATTGGCATCGGTGCTGTCGCCCCAAACGAAGCAACCCTGGTTGTTGGCTTTGGCCCGCCGCCCGGCGGCGAAACTGTAGTTGCCGGCTGCGGTGTTGGCATATCCGCCCGGCACTATAGAATAGTTACCGTGGGCATTGTTCCATTTACCACCGGCTACCACGGCCGCATAGCCGCTGGAAGTGTTGCCCATGCCACCACCCACAACAGACACAGTGCCCGAGGCTGTGTTGCGGTCCCAGTTCGTACCGTCGTAACCGCCTGCGCCCACAAAAGCACCTGTGCCGCTGGCTATATTTGCCCCACCGGCGACGACAGCGGCCTGCACGCCGCTGGCCGTGTTGGCCGCTCCGGCCCCCACGAAAGCCGTGGTGTTGCTGGCCGTGTTGCTGTCCCCACCCACGACTACAGATTCAGCCTTGCTGGCAGCATTGTTTTTACCGCTGCCGATGAAAGCGTGATTGCCATGTGCGGTAATGGTGTTGCCTTCGCCGCCAGCAATGGCCGCGTATTGAGCCGCGATGGGGTTATCCGGGTCAGTAGTGGCGTCGGCCTGGATGGTGTTATCCTTGCCGCCGGCAATGGTCGCGTAGTCGGCCGCGATGGTGGTCCCGCTATCCTCATCGGTGCTCTGCTGGATGGCGTTGTGATACCCACCGGCAATGGTGGACGCCGCGGCCTGGGCCCAGTTGCCGTTGTCGTCGGAGCCGTTCCAGCCGCCGCCGCCGACGAAAGCGCCCGCGCCGCTGGCTACATTACCGAGTCCCCCGGCCACCGTGCCATACTCCCCGCTGGCGGTGTTCCAACCACCGCCGCCCACCGCGGCACGGCTGCCGCTGGCGGTGTTGGAAATACCGCCGCCCACTGTGGCGTCCCATCCGCTGGCGGTGTTGCTCTCGCCGCCGGCCACCGTGGCATCACTGCCGCTGGCGGTGTTCTGAGAGCCGCCGCCCACCGTGGCATCACTGCCGCTGGCGGTGTTCTGATAGCCGCCGCCCACCGCGGCATAATCGTCGCCAGCGGTATTTTCCCTACCACCGCTCATTGTGGCATAATCGCCACTGGCTGTGCTATCCCAGCCACCCGCGACGGTAGAGGCTTTGCCATTGGCCAAGTTGCTATAACCACCACCTACGAAGGCGTGATCAGCGGACGCAGCCACGCTGTTCGCCTCACCGCCAGCAATGGCCGCATACTGCGCCGCGACGGGATTGTCCGGGTCAGAGGTGGCATCGGCCTGGATGGTGTTGTCCTTACCACCGGCGATGGTCGCGTAATCGGCCGCGATGGTGCTCCCGCTATCCTCATCGGTGCTCTGCTGGATGGTGTTGTGATAGCCGCCGGCGATGGTGGACGCTGTGGCCTGGGCCTCGTTGCCGTCATGGTTGGAGCCGTCCCAACCGCCGCCCCCTACGAATGCGCCCTTGCCGCTGGCGGTGTTGTAAGCGCCGCCGGCCACCGTGGCCAGGTCGCCGGTAGCATGGTTGGTCCAACCGCCGGCCACCGTGGCATGGGGGCCACTGGCCTGGTTGTCCTCGCCGCCGCCCACCGCAGCACGGTTGCCGCTGGCGGTGTTGGTGTCGCCGCCGGCCACCGTGGCATCATTGCCGCTGGCGGTGTTGTGATCGCCGCCGCCTATCGTGGCAAACGAACCGCTGGCAGTGTTGGTTACGCCACCGCCCACCGTGGCATCAGAGCCGCTGGCGGTGTTCCCGAGGCCGCCGGCCACCGTGGCAGCCCAGCCGGCAGTGTTGCCGAAGCCGCCACCCACCGTGCCGAAGTCCGCCGTCACTTGGTTGGGGTAAGGGTTGCCCATCTTCGCCCCACCACCGGCGATGGTAGCGCCTTTCACGCCGTCGGCCACGCTGTTGCTGCTCCAGCCACCGATGATGTTGGGGGCGTTGTCGGCGTCGGTGGGTTCGATGAGGAACGCCCGCCAGCCGTTCACCTTGACCACCAGGGGCTGGTTGTCCGTGGTGCCCAGGAAGTTGGTGCTGGGGTCGGTGCCCGCGTTGCCTGTCAGCGACCAGCCGCCAGAGGAGCCTTGATTATCGGCGCACACCCACTGGCTGCCGTCCCAACTGGGAATCTGTCCGTTGGCGCATCCCTGCGGCAACTGGTAAGATGACGCAAGGCTGAACGCCCCGCCGCTCAGCACCAGCCCCGTGCCTGCCGTGTAGGTGGTGTCGTTGTCCACCCCATCGGCAAAGCCGGCCGGCACGCCGGTCAGACCGCTCCACGGCGCATGCAGACTGTAGATGGCGTAGGGTGTTGTCGTCAAGGCCTGCCGCGGCGTCAGCGCCACATAATCCTCGCTATTTTGATTCTTCACCGACACTTCCAGCCAGAGGGCTTGGCCATTGAACACATTGTCGCCAAAGTCCAACTGCACGGTAAACACCCCCTGCACCACCTCCACGCCCTCCAGCGTCAAGGTGTCGCCAACCTGATTCCCCTCAGTGGCTGCATCGTAAAGCCGAAACTGGAAATCAAAAGAGCCGTTGGCGGGCTGCCCGTTTTGTGTAAGGTAGCCCTGATAGGTGAAAGCAGTGCTTATGCTTTCCGCGGGGAGCAGGGAACGGGCTTGTGCCAAGCCCAAACTCCCTACGAGCAATACGAGAGCCACAAGGGCTCCAAGAAAGAGACTTCGTCGGTTCATGGCTTCCTCCTGTAATTGAGATGGGAAAAACGGACACGAAACGGATAAAACCCATTCCCCCTGATGCCCCCTCTAATTTGCTGTACCCTACGCAGCCGGAGGACGGCTTCAGCATGGGAGCAAAGCAGCGCCATGCCCCTCCAGTGGCATGCACTACCTGCCTCACCGGCTTCTGCGAGCCGTTTTGGCTTGCAATGACAACTTGCAATGACAAGAAGGGCTTTAACCCACAGAAAGAGGCAGGGGTATACCACCGCCGACGCTCCTTCCGACTCCTGTAGGGAACAGGATAAGCCGGCCGGTCGGTACGCGGCCGTTGTCGCACAAAGGGCACCAGCAGGAACTCGTTGTCTTCAGCGTTGTATTGTCGTCAATGGAAAGCGCACCGCCTTTGGCCCCCTGAGGTGGTACGAATGCAAACCTTGCGGCCGAGCAACGTTCACAGGCGGTTATGCGCAAACTTTTGCAGTGTAGAAGGTCATGCCATGTCCTGGTGCACCCTTGTGCAGCAAGGGCAATGAAACCCTTGCCGTGAAGAGAACCAAAACCTTGCAACCGCAGCCGCTCAACCTCGGGAAAGTGTCAACGCTCGCCGTTTTACCAGTGAGGCCGGGCGGCCAGCATTTTCAGTATACAAAACATATTTCGCAAATGCAACACACTTTCAACGAATTTTCAACATTTCATACCCCATTTTGCACAACGCTGATATAGAGCAGCACCCCCTCCTGTCGCTCGCTCGGTTATCATCTCCCTGCAAAGGCGGTTCAAAGGCGGACAGGGGCTGCTTAGACCCTTGTCCTTCCCACCCCGCGGAGAGGAGAAGAGAGAAAACATGTAATTACCTACCCAGAAGCGCTGTAGGTAACCCTCTGCCTGTAAATGCTCACACAGAGAGCGCGAAGAGCGCATTTCCCTTCGCAAGCGCTTTTTGGAGTGCGGTGCCTTGGCACTGCTTTCTTGGAGATTTCCAAATTATTTTGGCAATCCCTGGATGTACCCGGAAAGGCTTATCGGGGCTTTCCGGAGCGGCCTGGAAGTCCGCGCAGGCGGACTTCGCCCATTTTGGTAGCCCGTGACTTCAGTCGCCGGGCTTAAACGGCGGCAGTTGAAGCTGCACCTACCGCTTGCGAAGTCGCCCTGCGGCGACTTCCTTTTTGTCGGGCTTATTTGTGAAACTACAATAAAGCGGCGACTCGTCGCCGCACTCCAAAGAAAAAACTGACAACAGAGGCGTTTTGCCACCACGTAGGTAATTACGAAAACTTGTTGTTATTTTGGCGGCTCCGCCGCCAAAATACTCTTTTCCCCTTCAGGGGCGGCGGCTGGCTGCCAACCAACTGTAGGGGCACAGCGCCGCTGCGCCCCTACACACGCCAATAGAAGGGCAGCAAGAAGGCGAGCAACCCATTGGTCGCCCCTACAAGCCCACAAATTTAGAATCGGCAAACCGCATGCGGCAGCCCCTTACAGGTTCAGGGGTGAACAGCCTCTGAACCTGTAAGGAAGAGAGGCGCGTTATGGCTATCCTTCATTTCGTTGCCGCTTCAGCAAAAGAGCCAGAGCAAGCAGCACTACCGCGCCGGGGAGCAGGCCCGAGGAAACGGGCGAATCCGGAGAACCACCCCGCTCCAACGCGGCCACCCGCTCGGTCAAATTATCCAGCCGGGCCTTGAGGGCCGCGTTCTCGGCCTTCAACTGCTGATTCTCGGCGTACAGCCCCTGGATAGCAGCAAAGGAGACCCCCGCTGCGTCTTCCATGTTGATGCCCCGATCGGTCTCGCCGTAGCCGAAGGCGGCGTAGAAGTCTTGCGCCACCGGGCCGATGTGGCGGATGTTGGGGTCTTGATCCTTGATGTGGTACTCTCGGACGGGCATGGCGGCCAGGTGCTGCAGTAGGGCCTCTTCGTCCACCGGGGTAAAGTCGTCCTTGGTGGCGCGGTCGCTGACCGCGATCCAGGAGTTGCCGCCGGCCCTCAGGTACACGCCTAAGTCGAGGGAAGGGCTAGTGTAGATATAGAACCCACCGGTGGTGCGGAAGATAGTACGGTCGTCGTAGTTGCAGGCCACATCGCGATTACTGTCGTCGCCCCAGACGAAGCAGCCTGGTTTGTTAGCCTTGGCTCTCCGCCCCGCGGCGAAACTGTATGCGCCTGCTGCAGTGTTTTCGTCCCCACCCGGCACCGTGGAACGCTCACCGCTGGCAGTGTTGTGGTTGCCGCCAGCCACCGTGGCGTAGTCGCCGCTGGCGGTGTTGCTCACGCCGCCGCCCACCGTCGCAAAGTTACCACTGGCGGTGCTGACCAAGCCGCCACCCACCGTGGCCTTCTCGCCGCTGGCGGTGTTGTGTTCGCCGCCTGCCACCGTGGCATGGCCGCCGCTGGCGGTGTTGCTCGCGCCGCCAGCCACCGTGGCATAGAGCCTGCTGGCAGTGTTGCCCCCACCGCCACCCACCGTGGCCATCTCGCCGCTGGCGGTGTTGTTGCTGCCGCCACCCACCGTGGCCAGATCACCGCTGGCGGTGTTGCCCCACCCACCGCCTACCATGCCGTAGTTACTCGTCACTTGATTACCAGCCCCATACCCACCACCGCCGCCGCCAGCGATGGTGGCGCCTTTCACGCCGTCGGCCACGCTGTTGCCGCTCCAGCCAGCGATAATGTTGGGTGCATTGTCGCTGTCGGTGGGTTCAATGCGCAGCGCCCGCCAGCCGTTCACTTTGACCACCAGGGGCTGGTCGTCGGTGGTGCCGATGAAGTCGGCGCTGGGGTCGGTGCCCGCGTTGCCCGTCAGCGCCCAGAAGGTGGTGGTGTCCTGGTCGTCGGCGCACACCCACTGGCTGCCATTCCAACTGGCGATCTGCCCGTTGGCGCAGGTTTGCGGCAACTGGTAAGAGGCAGCAAGGCTAAACGCACCGCCGCTCAACGTCAGTCCGGTGCCTGCGGTGTAGGTGGTGTCGTTGTCGGAGGCGCAAACCCACGCGGAGCCGTTCCATTTGACGATCTGGCCACTGGAGCAGGAAATGCTGTTCAGGAGATCGTCGTCGGCCTCACATACCACCGTGCCGTCTTCGTTCACCACCCGGATGGACGAGCCTTCGGGGCACGTGCCGCTCACCCGCCGCTGCAGGTAGGTGGTGTCCGCGCTCAGGGTCACATCGCCGCTGTCGCCGCCGCCGGTGAGACCAGTGCCCGCATTGACCGCGGTGATGTCGCCCGTGCTGGCATCAGCACATACCCACTGGCTGCCATTCCAACTGGCGATCTGCCCGTTGGCGCAGGTTTGCGGCAACTGGTAAGAGGCAGCAAGGCTAAACGCGCTGCCGCTCAGCACCAGCCCCATGCCTGCGGTGTAGGTGGTGTCGTTGTCCACCCCATCGGCAAAGCCGGCCGGCACGCCGGTCAGCCCGCTCCACGGCGCGTGCAGGCTGTAGATGGCGTAGGGTGTTGTCGTCAAGGCCTGCCGCGGCGTCAGCGCCACATAGTCCTCGCTATTTTGATTCTTCACCAACACTTCCAGCCAGAGGGCTTGGCCGTTGAACACACTATCGCCAAAGTCCAACTGCACGGTAAACGATAGTGTCAATCTTTTTCTGTAAAAAGACACGGACAACGGTATCCTGAAGGCCAGTATAAGAGGTTGTTACGGTGAAGGACGGGCGGTTTCCTCCTCAAAGCGCAGGTAGACTCGCCCGGTTTCCC
>JALUDX010000171.1 GCA_027053355.1 Anaerolineales bacterium
GGCGGGGTGAGGGTAAGATAGAGAATCATGTGATGAGATTTGTCAGTCAACCAGGCCTTCTCTGTGTCTTCTGTGTTTTCCCGTCTGCGTCATTGAGATCTCTCTTTTGTTGTAATTGCCTACCCAGAAGCGCTGCAGTGGCTTTTCGCCCTCACCTTACCCCCGCTGCGCGCCCCCTCTCCTCTCCCAATGGGAGAGGAGAGGGGGCTGAGCCGCTACCCTGAGCGAAGTCGAAGGCTGCCCTGAGCGAAGTCGAAGGCTGCCCTGAGCGAAGTCGAAGGGGGCCGGCTCTGGGGGAGTGGTGAGGGCGAGTAAGGTGTAATGTTGTTTCATGGCATGGCAAAGTTATTGGAATATTGCTTGTCAACCTCGTTTTCGGCGCAGGGTAGGTAGTTACCTTTTGTTTGCGCTGAACAGTGACGTTACCGTTTTGTTGCCGCTCCCCTCAGTGCTCAGAGCGGATCTCGCTGGCCTCGGCACCGCCACTACTGGCTACGACCACCCCTTGCCCGCGGCGCAGCGTGCCTTTGTAGGCCGTGCCTGCGCTTTCGGGCACCCACCCTTCCAAATTGAAAGGGAGCGCACCATAAGCCACCATCCATTCGCCGTTGTATTTGCGAGCAATGTGAACATGGGTGCCAGTGGCATGGCCACCCTCGCAAGAAGGATGGCCTACCGGATCGCCCGCGTGGAGCATCGCCCCCCACGGCACCCGGCCGTTACTTGCCAAATGCAGGTAAAACACGTCCCAGCCGGTGCGCTCGTCCATATCCCCATCCAGATCGAGCATCACGATACCATGCTCTGAGCGCGCCACCACACCATCGGCCACCGCCACAGCCCATTGTTCGGTATCCCGGCAACCCGAAACACCTCGCGGGGCAAAATCAAGGGCGGCGAAGGGCTGCCCCACCCCCCAAGCCGAGTGCGGTGCACCCGTAAACATCCACAGCGCGCCCTTGGGGAAGGGCAATTTCATGGGCGGTTGTTGCAGGTTTGCCGGGATGTGGGGCGCTGGCGGGTCTTTCCACGGGTCACCAAACAAAAACGCGTAGAGGCGGAAAAAGCCCTGGGGCGACACCGCAGTGCGGTACATCTCCGCGGGGAACGCCTGGGCAAAGTAATTTTGCAAGGCCACAGTGGCCGCGTTTTGCCACGGGTCAGGCCGCACTTCGGTGCCGTCGCGCAACAAAAACATGGGCAACTGGCCAATGCGCCACCCGTAGTAGCCGTTGTTGAGCAGGTTGGCCGCGTAGTTTAATTGCAAGAAAAGCCCGCGATGCTTGGGGTCGGCATAGCCCAAGGGGTAACGCATCTGTTCAGGGGGCAGGGTAGGCTGCGTCAGCGCGCCGGCCTGATATTCCAGCAAGGCGAGCAGCAGGCGCGGGTCGATGCTGTAAGCCTGGGCGATGTAAGCGACAATGTCGGGGCCGGTGCGGGTGGCGTCGGCTGCGTATTCCTGGTAGTGCATCAGCCAGCCCTGGGGGTAGCGCGCCAGAAAGGTATGCATATCGAAGGCCCGCGCGGCCGGCCCGTCGACGAACAAAGGGTCGGGCAGAATTTTGAAGGGGCTGCCCCAAAAGGGCTGGTAATAGATGGGCACCTTCATGGGGAAGCCAGGCGGCAGGGTGGTGACGCGTGGGGGGATGTTGGGGTTGGCGTCTAAAATTTGTTGTACTGTGGTGTTGAAATGCGCGGCTACCGCGGGCAGGGTATCGCCGGTTTGCGCGGTGTAATCGACCAAGGTGCCGGGTGCGTAAGCCGGCCGGGTAGGCAGCGGGGTAGGCGAAGCCCCGGGGGTAGGGGTTGCCGTAGGCACCGCGGTTGGAAAGATCAGCGGCTGCGGAGGCGCAGAATGGGGCAAGTTACAGGCTATCAGCACCGCGAGGATGAGCCCTAAAAGCCCCCAGAACAAGCGTTTAGTTTTCATCATCTCGCTCGTCACGCACGATGAGTTGTTTTAGGCTACCGCAAGGGCAAGCCACAATGGTGCGGTCACCCTTAGTGAGCCAGCCTTTGTAGGGCTTGGCACCGGCGTGGGGGAGCCAGCCGTCCATCACAAAAGGCACCGGGCCATCAGCAGCCATCCATTCGCCGTTGTATTTGCGGGCAATGTGGAGGTGAGTGCCCGTGGCGTGGCCGCCCTCACAGGAAGGGTGGCCGACCCGGTCGCCGACGCGCAGGTGGGCGCCTACCGGCGCGCGACCCTCATCGGCGATATGCAGATAGAGGATCACCCAGCCGGTTTGCTCACGCCCGTCACCATCCAGATCCAAAATCACCACACCGCGTTCCGAGCGGGTTACCACCCCTGAGGCCACAGCCACAGCCCAATAGCGCGATACCCTGCAGTCTTTGCCTGTGCCGCCGCCGGGGGCAAAATCCAGCGCGGCGCGGGCGCCATCGTGCTCCCAGGCGCCATGAGGGCCACCGGTGAAGTACCATTCGACGCCCTTCTCAAAAGGCAAAATCAGCCGCGGCTGCTTCAAATTTGGGGGGTAGAGGGGTTCCACCATGTAGGCCCGCGCCCAAGGGTCGCCGAACATTTGATGATAAAACGCCAAGAAGCCCTGCTCCGGGTCTATGGCATGTTTCCAAGTAGCAGGGTCGGGGCTTACCTGCGCAAAAAAGTAAAGCAAAGCCACCGTACCGGCGTTGAGGGTCGGCGCTAAGCGGATTTCGGTGCCATCTTGCAAGGTTACCGTGGTCAGCAGGCCCTCTCGCCAACCGTAATAGCCAATCGAAAGTTGATTGACCGCCCACGCCAATTGGCGATACAGTCTTTTATAGCGCAAATCCACTTTGCCTAACGGATAGGTGGTTTCGCGCTCGTTAGTAGGGGAGGAGCGCACCCAGTGCCCTTGGTAATCCAACAGAGCCAACAGCAAGCGGGGGTTGATAGAATTATTAAGGGCGACTTCAGCAAGCAGGTGGGCGCCGTCGATGCGTCCGGTGCTTTTGAGGTATTCGTGGTAGCGTGCCAGCGCGCCGTTGGCTTGCTGCGCATAAGCAACGGCATCGAAGCCAATGGCTGAAGGAGAATAGACGATTTCGCTGTCGGGAAGGAGACGCACCGGAGACGACGTCTCGCCCAAGCGGCGGGGAATGATGAGCATAGTGTGGGGCGAGAGTAAGCCCTTGGCCGGCAAAGGGTGGTTGCTGCGGATTTCGTCCACGGCCACGCCAAAACGCACGGCCAGCGCGGGCAGTGTATCACCGGCCTGGGTGTAGTAGATATACGGTGCGCGCGTGGCCTCGGCTGTAGGCGTAAAAGTGGGCGTCGCAGCGGCTGGAGAAGATGGCGTCGCGGGGGTCGCTGTTACATGCCCCATCGGGGTAAACGTGGGCACCCCCAGAGGAAGAGGGGTGTCTGCGGGCGGTGCCTCCCAAGCCAGAGAAAGAGGTGTTGCACCGCACGCGCTGAGGGCTATGAGCAGCCCTAAGATGATTCCCAACCACCACCATCGTCGCATGGCTACATTATAAACCGTTCGCGCGGCGTCACTGCTTAGCCGGGGTAGGAAATACGCAAATTCCGCAGACAGAAGAACACAAAGGCCACAGAGAAAACACAGAAAGAAGGAGGCAGACGGGGATATTCCCTCTGCGCCTTTAGCCTCCCGCCGCGTTTTCTTTGCCCTTCAGCCCCCTTTCGGCGCCATCTCTGGGTATAATGAAACCATGACTGACGAGCAGGCTCTCATCCACGCCGCGCAACAGGGCGACCTGGATGCGTTCAACCGCTTAGTGCTGGCCTACCAGGATGCCGTCTACAACACCGCGTATCGCATCGTGGGCGACGCCGCGTCTGCCGAAGACGCCACCCAGGAAGCCTTCATCCGCGCCTGGCAGCATCTTCGCGACTACCGGGGCGGTTCGTGGCGCGGCTGGCTCTTTCGCATTGTCACCAACGCCTGCTACGACCAGTTGCGCCGCCGTCGTCGTCGCCCCACCGTGCCTTTGGAACCCACCGACGCGGAGGGCGAGGCCGTCGAATCCCCCGACTGGCTGGCCGACCCCGACCCCACCCGCAACCCCGAAGCCGAAGCCGAACGGGCTGCGTTGCGCCGCGCGCTGGAAACCTGCCTGCAAAGCCTGCCCCCAGAGCAGCGCGCGGCTCTGGTGCTCATCGACGTGCAAAATTTTGCCTACGCGGAAGCCGCAACCGCCTTGGGCATCGCTTTGGGCACCCTGAAAAGCCGCCTGGCGCGGGGGCGTTTGCGGATGCAGGATTGTTTGCGGCGTTTCCCGGAACTTTTGGGCGCGCTCACGCGTCTAAACCCCGGAGACTCTACCGATGACTCGCGCGCATCTTTCTGACCGCGCTTTGCGCTTGCTGGCCGCGTACGTAGACGGCGAACTCCCCCCCAAGGAGCGGGCGGAAGTCGCCCGCCGCGTGGCCCAAGACCCTGCCTGGCAAGCCGCATACCAGGCCATGCGCTCGGCCAAAGTGGCCCTGGCTGCGTTGCCGCCGGCGCCGCGCCCGCGCGCCTTCACCCTCACCCGGGCCGAAGCCTGGCCTCAGCCCCGCCGCAGCCGCGGCCAATGGTGGTATCGCCTGGCCAGCGTGATGGTCGCGCTGCTGTTGGTAATTTGGGTAGCCGGAGATTGGCTGACGGGCCCGCGTCTGGCTGCCGCGCCCCCGGCCATGCTCGCCGCGGAGCCCGCGGCGGCCAACGATACCGCGGCTGCCGCACCCGCTCAAGCCGATGCGCAGTCTGAAAAACGCGGCCAGCGCCCCGGGGTGGAAACCGCCCCCTTGGCGCCCCAGGCCGCCGCGGCCACCCCTGTGCCCACGCCTACACCTGCCCCGACGCCCGCTCCCGCGCCTTCGCCCCTACCTTTTTCAGCGCACGCCTTGCTGCAGGCCTTGCTTTTGGCCCTGGCTTTGGCGTTAGGCTGGTTGGGTTGGCGTCGACGCCCCCCAAGGTAAGAGCGGCCCGCGGCAAGCGCGGTTAGCCTTGCGGCGCGGGCGTTTCCTCACCTGCGGCGTCGCCCGTGAGGTAGACCGTCCGAATTTTGGAGTGCGGCGACGAGTCGCCGCTTTAGAAAGTGGTGCCAAGGCACCGTACGCCAAAGGGCCATCTGGAGGAGACGGACGCGGCCCGCGGCAAGCGCGGTTAGCCTTGCGGCGCGGGCGTTTCCTCACCTGCGGCGTCGCGTGTGAGGTAGACCGTGCGAATGGGGAAAGGAATCTCGATGCCCGCCTGCGCGAACGCCCGATAAACCGCGCGCAAGGCTTCGTCTTTAGCGTCCCAAAGCCCCGCTTCGTCCATCTCAACCCAAAAATACAGCGTCATATCCACCGACGAGTCGTTGAACGTGTGGAACACAGCCTTGGGCGCGGGCTCCTCTTCTACGCCCTCGACCTGGCGCAGGGCCTGCAGCGCGACGGCTTTGGCCTCCGCCAGGTCAGTGCCATAGGCCACGCCCACGGTGAGTTCCACCCGGCGGGCGCGGGTGCGGCTGAAGTTGACAATGGCCGAGGTAAACACTTCGGCATTGGGAATGTACACCAGCCGACCGTCGAACGTGCGCAGCGCGGTGGCCCGCAGGGTAATGTCTTCCACCGTGCCACTGTAACCGTTCACTTCGATGGCATCGCCAATGTGGAAGGGCTGCTGCAGCAAGAGCAAAATGCCGGCGATCAGGTTTTTGCTTACATCTTGAGCCGCGAAACCGAGGGCAAACCCCAGGGCGCCTACGCCGGTGAGCAGCGCGGTGATGTTGAAGCCCACCTGCTGCAACGCCATCACCAGCCCCAAGGCGATGACGCCCCAGCGGGTCAGGCGGCCTAACAGCAGTGTGACGTTGGGGTCGGCCTCGCGGCGACGGAGCAGCCGGGTGACCAGCCGCTCCCCCCACGTGCCGGCCCACAGGCCGACCACCAAAATTACCAGCGCGGCCAGCAGCGCGGGGATGAACGCTAACCCTTTGGCTGTGAGATAAGCCCAGTCGATGTGCATGGTTTCCCTCGGTTAGTTTTGGGGTTTGACGAAGACATCGTATTCTATGATGTAGTCGCCGGGCGGGTACACGGTTTGGCCGTCGTTGATGGCCTGGGTGAAATGGGCTGTGATGCGGAGGTGATGCTCGCCAGCAGGCCAATCTTTCAGCACGACGTAGATAATCGTGCAGGCTTCGCCGCTTTTGTCTTCGTGCTCGTAGGTCGATAATGTGTTGGGGGAAACGCGTTCCCCGTCCAACTCGAATTGCAACTGGATGTGTTGCATGTTGTTGGTCAACGTATTCTTGTCGGCTGCGCACCAGCCATAAGCCCAAATCACCGGCTTCTCCGGTTGGGTAATCGACACAGTGTAGCGAGAGATGCCGGGGTGGGAAGCATCGCTATCTGAAGGCCCTTGGGTGGCTAATTTATCCAGAAATTCGGCGCCTTCGTTGTACACCGCGGCCAGGTCGTGTACTTGCTCGGCGGGCATGATTTGCGGCGGGCCTTTGGGTTTCAGACCGGCTCCGGCCGGTTTGAGGATGGCTTGTTCCGCTACTTTCAGCACCACGTCTTCATCGGAAAGCAAGGTTTCAGGGGTGCGGGGAACCCGCAGGGTGGGCTGAACCCCTTGGCCTTCCAAAAAGAGGGAGCCATCGGGGTTGACGAAGCGGCCGGTGGGGATTTGCATGTGGATATCGGCGGGCATGTCGATTTGCCCGCGCGAAACCTCGGCTTCGGTGCCGCTGGTGGGGAACTCGCCGACCACCATCGCACCAGGCACTTTGCTGAAGCCGTAGGCTTCTAATTCGCAGGCGCTGTAGCAGCCCGGCCCCACCAAAACGGCCAATTTATCGAAGTGGTATTGCTCTTCGTTGGGGAAAATTTTGGCCGGGTGGCCTTTTTTCTCGAATTTGCCGGTTTTCTCGTTATAGTATTCCGCCTGACCAAGGGGGATTTTTTGGTCGGTGAAGAACCCGGCCAGCCCCAAAGGCGCGCCGCCGCTGTTGTAACGCAGGTCGATGATCAGGCCAGGCACGTTGTCTTCCTGAAATTTTTTCAGCGCCCGCTCGAACAGACGGATGATCAGGTTGAGGTCGTCGTAGTTGGAGTTGAGGCGAATGTAACCCACCCCCGATTCTAACTCGCGGTAGTCTACCGGCAGGTAGGTTTCTTTGGGCGCGTGGTGGTAGATGGAAGTGAAGGCGAAACTTTCGCGCTCAGGCACCGCGGTAAGTTGCACCGTGCGCGGCTGCGACGTGTTGGGGTTGATGAACGTCACGGTGGCTTTGTCGCCGGGCTGGGCGCGCAGCAGGTAGCGGGCCTGCTGGTAGCGCAGCGCCCAGTCGGTGGAAATGGGCAAACCCCAAGGCTTGACTTTCGCGATGGCTTCGTCGATGGGTTGGCCGTTGAATTTGGTAACGATCGCGCCCAGAGCCATGCCGGCTCGCGCCGCGGGCCCCTTGGGCAGGACGTAAACTACCAGATAACGGCCGTCGTCCATCTGCCGGATGGCAAAGCCGTACCCGCCGCTGATTTGTTGCATAAAAAGGCGCAGGCCGTAGGGGGTCATGTCGAGGCCGACATGACCGTCTTTGAACGCCTCGGTGAAGTGGCGTAGCGCCAGCCAGTAGGCGTTCGCGTCGTGGTCTTTTTCGGCCTTTTCGACTTCGGGTTTGATGCGCGCGTAGAGGGCATCCCAATCGGGCCCTTTTTCGGGGTAGCCGTTGAATGCGTAGTGGGTGCGGGCGAAGTCGAACATTTTGTCGAAGGCCTGGGTGAAAGTGTCTTGGCTGAAATCTTTGACCGCGGCTTCTTTGGGTTCGTAGAGGGTCAGGTCGGCGGTTTTGGGGCGGCTAAATTGGAAAGGGGATTGGTCCAGGTCGACGATGGTGTAGCCCGCGGGGAGGGGGGCGACCGGGTCATCGGCGGTGAAGAGCAGCCCATCGGGGCCGAAATCGGTGGGGAATTCCTGCTGGTCGTCGGGCGCCCAGACCACCAGTTTGCCGCCGATGACTTCGTCGTCGTTGTCGGAATCGGTTTTCACCGAGGCCAGGTAATCAGGCCAACCCTGGGCTCTATCGTCCCCCACGGCATAGGGACCGCCGGTGAGGTTGGGCCAGTAACTCACCGCGAACACCTGCACGCCTTGCTCCTCTTTGCCATCGTGGTCGACGTCGGCAAAATGGCCTTCGGGGCGGGCAGGCAGTTCCAGTTCGTAGGTGCCTTTTTTGGCCTCAGTGTCCATGCGCAGATAGCCCAACGTCTGAGATGACACGGGGATTTCCCATTCGTCGTTGCGGGTGATGAAGCCGTACATATCGACCAACGCGACCGCGTGCTCCACGTAGTAAGTGGTAATGATGTCGTTAGTGTAGGTAAACGAGCCGGTGATCTTGCTCGGCTGGTCACTAACGGCCAGCGCGGGGGTGGGGGTGGGCGTAGGGGG
>JALUDX010000172.1 GCA_027053355.1 Anaerolineales bacterium
GCCTCGCCGGCGGCGACGATCACCCCTTCACCGCCCCCGCGGTCAACCCGGCGATGATCCGCTGCTGGAAGACGAGGACCAGCACGATCAGGGGCACGGTGACGAGGACGCTCGCGGCCATGATCTGGGCCCAGGGCAGCTCGTACTGGCTCGCCCCGCTGAAGAAGGCGATCGCCACCGGCACGGTCCGGGCCCGGTCGTCCACGGTGAAGGTGAGCGCGAAGAGGAACTCGTTCCAGGCGCCGATGAAGGCGAGGAGCCCGGCGGTCACGAGCCCCGGGGCCATCAGCGGCAACAGCACCAAGAAGAGCACCTGCATCGGCGTGGCCCCGTCCACGTAGGCGGCCTCCTCGAGCTCCCTCGGGATCTCCCGCACGAAGCTGGTCAGCACCCAGACGGTGAAGGGCAGGGTGAAGATCATGTAGGAGAAGATCAGCGCCCACCAGGTGTTGTAAAGGCCCAGGGTCTTGATGAGGACGTACATCCCCCCGAGCACGCTGATCTGGGGGAACATCGTCACCGCCAGGATGGCGTAGTAGATCGGCCGCTTGCCGAAAAAGCGAAACCGCCCCAGGGCATACGCGGCGAAGCTCCCGAGGAGCAGCGCGATCAGGGTGGTGGCCCCGGCGACCACCGCCGAGTTCAGCAGGTTCCGGCCGAAGGGCTGCATGACGAAGACGTCGCGGTAGTTCTGCCAGCGGGGGTGCGCGGGCCAGTAGGTGACCGGGGTGGCGAAGAGCTCCTGGGGGCTTTTTAGGGAGCTCACCACCGCCCAGTAGAAGGGGAAGACCAGGTAGACGAAGACGAGGAGGACGAGCAGGTAGAAGAGCACCGGCTTGAGCACGCGCCAAAGCGGCATCTAGTCCACCTCCACCCGGAGCGCGGTGAGGTAGAGCACCACGAAGAGGGCGATCACCAGGAAGATCCCCGTGGAAAGGGCCGAGCCGTAGCCCAGCGCCCCGAAGTCCACGAGCTGCTGGCGGGCGTAGACCGACATGCTCATGGTCGAGGGGTTGACCCCCGACATCACGTAGATCACGTCGAAGACCCGGAGCGCGTCCAGGGTGCGGAAGATCAGGGCGACGAGGAGCGCCGGGACGAGGAGGGGCAGGGTGATGAACCAAAACTGCTGCACCGGGCTGGCCCCGTCCACGGTGGCCGCCTCGTAGAGCTCTTCGGGAATGGACTGCAGCCCGGCAAGGAGAAGCAGCGCCATGAAGGGCGTCGTCTTCCAAACGTCCACGGCGATGATGGCCGGAAGCACGAGGTGGGGGTCGGCGAGCCAGGCGAGGGGTTTTTCGATCAGGTGCGCGCGAAGGAGCAGGTCGTTGACCACGCCGTAGACGTCGTTGTACATCCAGCGCCACATCTGGGCGCTGACCACGGTGGGGATCGCCCAGGGGATGAGCATCGCGGTGCGCATCGCCCCCCTAAGCGGGAACTTGGCGTTGACGAGGAGCGCGATCCCCAGGCCCAAAACGGTCTCCAAGCTCACCGAGACCACGGCGAAGATCACCGTGTTCTTGACGCTGATCCACCAGTAGGCGTCCCGGATCAGGTAGGCGTAGTTGGCGAGCCCCACCCACTCGGGCCTCAGGGGGTAGTCGAGCAGGTTGGCCCGGTAGAGCGAGAGCTGGAAGGTGCGAAAGAGCGGGTAGGCGGCGACGACCAAGAGGACGACCAGGGTGGGGGCGAGAAAGGCCCAGGCGATCCGGGCCCGGCGTTGTTCCAGCGATCGCCTCGCCACGTCCTCCTCCAGGCGGGCCCCGGCCCTAGGGCCGGGGCCCGCCGCAAGACGGCGGATGGGCTACCAGCCGGCACCCTTGATGCGCTCGAGCTGCATCTCGAGCTGCCGGAGCGCCATCTCGGCCGGCACCTTGCCCTCGAGCACCGAGTGCACCGCGGTCCAGAACGCCGCCGAGACCTGGTTGTACTTCTTCTTGGTCTGGGCGCTGGGCCGCGGCACCGCGTTCACGAAGACGTCGTAGAGCCGGCCCATGAAGGGCACCGCGCTGAGGACGTCCGGGTCCTTGTAAAGCGCCGGCCGGGTGGGCAGGTAGCTGCCGTAGATCGCCCGCCGCTTTTGCTCGTTGTAGCTCGTCAGGTAGAGGATGAGGTCCACCGCCTCCTTCTTGTGCTTGGAGAAGCGGTTCACCGCGAGCTGCCAGCCCCCGAGCGTGGCCGCGTGCCGGCCCTCGGGGGTCGCCGCCTTGGGCAGCACGGTGACGTCGAACTTGCCCCGGATCGGGCTTTCCGGGCTGTTGCCCAGGGCGTAGGCGTAGGGCCAGTTGCGCATGAA
>JALUDX010000173.1 GCA_027053355.1 Anaerolineales bacterium
GTACTACACCATCGACGCGGCGTACTACATCGGCGAAAGCCCGTCGCGGGGGGGGGCGGCGGGCTTTCGCCGATGTAGTACGCCGCGTCGATGGTGTAGTACGTCGCGCCGCGGCCATCGGTGGCACAGCCCGCGCCGATATCGCGGTAATGTTCGCCCATCATCGTGTTCCAGTGCGGCTGGTCCCCCGTCCACATTTGGATGACCGAGGCGGGCGTCTGATAGTAGCCCCAGGCGATGTTTTCTGAGACGAAGACCGTGTGCCCCGCGCCATAGCCTGCCGCGCGCACCCGGTCGCGCGGGTGGGTGCCGCCGGGCCCGATGTGGGTCATGGTCTGGATGGACGCCTGGTAGTCGCTGTGGGCTTGCGCCACGGCCATCAGGATGCTGTTGACGTGGTAAGGCGGCAGGCCGTGGGACGTACGCAACGCGTTCACCCCCGCGATGAGCGCCGCGGGGCAATTTTCGGCCTGGGCTGAGCGTTGCGCGCCCTGCCCTAAGGCCAGGCCCAACACCAGCAGCAAACCGGCCAGCCAGCGAAGGGGAAAAAGGGGGAAGCGTTTTTTCATAAGGAGAAGGTATCTATTCAGCCTCAGCCAAGAAAAACCGCAGATTTCGTAATTACCTACCCAGAAGCGCTACGGGGAGCCCTGGGCCTGTAAATGCTCACCCAGCGAACACGGAGAACACCGAGGACACGGGGAGCGTATTTCCCTGCGCAAGCGCTTTTTGGAGTGCGGTGCCTTGGCACCGCTTTGGAAAGCGGCCCTTCGATGCACTCAGGACAGGCGACTCGTCGCCGCACTCCAAAGAAAACACCGCCGACAGAGGCGTTTTGACACCGCGTAGGTAATTACCAGATTTTGCAGATTCCGCAGAAAAATATCCACCGATTTCACAGATTGGCACAGATTAGCGCCGATTAAGCGAAAAAACGCTAAAAAAGCAGAGCGCTCCCTTTCATTTCTTGGCGGCCTTGGTGTCATTTTGGCGGCCTTGGCGACCTAAAATCTGCGGCCATCCGTTTTATCCGTGGCCTATTTTTCCAAGGCTGAACAGTTACAGGAGGAGACGCCAGGGGCGCAGCGGTGCAGCGGCGACACAGAGGCAAGAGGGTCTCGCCCAAGGCTGCCAAGGATGAACGCAAGGGCGCAGAGGAAGCAGAGGCGCAGAGAGCGCAAAGAAAAAATTCTGTGTTTTCTGTGGGTTTTCTGTGTCTTCTGTGTTTTTCACCCAATCGGTGTAAATCTGTGTCAATCGGTGGATGGTAACGTCAATCATACCAGACGCTGAGGGTGCTTTTCTCCGTGTTGCACCGTAGGCGCGGAGAGCCCGGTCGAGGGGGGATATTTTACCGCGTCTGGCGGCTACGGCTCCTGCCCAAAACGGCGCTGCCATTCGTATAGCCTGTTGAGCGCCTCGATGGGGGTCAGGTTGTTGATGTCCAGGGCGCGCAGTTCTTCCACCAGCGGGTTGGTTTCGGGGAAGAGGGCTAACTGCTGCGCGGCGGCAGGCTCGATTTTGACCGCCCGCCCCGAACTGGCCTCTAACTCGCGCAAAATTTCGTTGGCCCGCTGCACCACGGGCCGCGGCATCCCGGCCAACTGCGCCACGTGGATGCCATACGAGCGGTCGGCGCCGCCGGGCACGATTTTGTGCAGGAACACCACCTTCCCCTCGGCCTCGCTCACGGCCACGTTGTAATTGCGCACCCCTGGCAACAAATCGGCCAGTTGCGTCAGTTCGTGATAGTGGGTGGCAAACAGGGTTTTGGAGCGCAGTTTGGGGTGGTTGTGGATGTATTCCACCACCGCCCAGGCGATGGCCAGCCCGTCGTACGTGCTGGTGCCCCGCCCGATTTCGTCTAAAATCAACAGGCTGCGCGGGGTGGCGTGGTGGAGGATGTTGGCCGTTTCGATCATTTCCACCATGAAGGTGGATTGCCCCGCGTGGATTTCGTCTTGCGCGCCAATGCGGGTGAAAATGCGGTCGACCAACCCGATGCGCGCCTGCCGCGCGGGCACGAAACTGCCGATCTGCGCCATGAGCACAATCAGCGCCACCTGCCGCAGGAAGGTAGACTTCCCCGCCATGTTGGGGCCGGTGAGGATGCGTACGCGCTCGCCTTCTTCGAAAATCGCGTCGTTGGGCACGAAGCGTTCCCCTTCCAGGCTGCGCTCGACCACCGGGTGACGGCCGTCGTAGATTTCCAGCACGTCGTCTTCGACCACCTCGGGTTGGGTGTAATCGCCTTCAATGGCTGCTTCGGCTAAGGAGGCGAGCGCGTCCAGCCGGGCGATGGCGCGCGCGGTCTGCAACAGGCGGGGCGCGTGGCGGCTGATTGCGGTGCAGAGTTGTTTGAACAGTCGGCCTTCGATCTCCCGGATGCGTTCTTCTGCATGGAGCACCAAAGCCTCGTATTCTTTCATTTCGGGGGTGATGTACCGCTCCGCGTTGACCAGGGTTTGTTTGCGGATGTAGTGCTGCGGCACCAGATGGGCGTTGGCTTTGGTCACTTCGATGTAGTAGCCGAAGACTTTGTTGTAGCCGACTTTGAGGTTTTTGATGCCCGTGCGCTGGCGCTCGACCTTTTCTAAGTTGGCGATGTAGTCGCGGGCGTGTTGGGAATTGTGCACCACCTGATCCAGTTCTTCGGAAAAGCCCGGTCTGATGATGCCGGTGTTTTGCAGGGTGGCGGGGGGCTCGTCGGCCAGGGCTTGCTCTAACAGGGTCAGGGTGTCGGTGCAGGGGTCTAAGTGGTCGAGCACCTCGTGCAGGGGCGCGTGGGCGTCTTCGGGCAGGGCGGCTTGCACCGCGGGCAGGTGGCGCAGGGTTTCGCGCAGCGCGGCCAGGTCGCGCGGCTGCGCGTGCCCCGAAAGCACCCGGTTGGTCAACCGTTCTAAGTCGCCGATGGTGCGCAGCGCTTGCCGCACTTCGGCTCGCGTCAGCCCCTGTTGGTAAAAATAGGCCACCCCGGCCTGCCTGCTGCGGATACGCGCCACTTCCAGCAGAGGTTTGCTCACCCATTGGCGGAGCAGGCGCTTGCCCATGGGGGTGATGGTGTGGTCCAACACGCCCAGCAGCGAGCCTTGCACCCGGCCTTCGCGGAGGGTTTCGGTCAGTTCCAGGTTACGGCGGGTGGACGCGTCAAGCACCATGAATTCGCTGAGGCTGTAGGTGCTCAGGCGGGTGAGCAGTTTGAGGGCGGCGGGCTGGGTTTCTTCCAGGTATTGGAGGATCGCGCCTGCCGCGCGCACGGCTAAGGGTTTGTTGCGCAGCCCAAAGCCGTCGAGGGTGCTCACCTGGAAGTGGGCGCGCAGGGTTTCTTCGGTTCTGCCGGGTTCGAAGCGCCATGCCGGCCAGGGGGTGGCGTGGCCGGGCGTGTCGGCCGGCAGGGAAAAGCCTTCGGGGTGCAGCACCTCCGCTGGCCGCAGGCGTTGCAGTTCGCTGCGCAGCAGGCTCAGCGGGTCATCGGTGGGGATTTCGGTGGCGGCAAATTCGCCGGTGGTAATGTCCGCATAGGCCACGCCCAAGCGGTGGCCTTCGACCACCACGGCCATCAGGTAGTTGTTGCTTTCCGCGGGCACGATGCCGGGTTCCACCACGGTGCCGGGCGTGACCACGCGCACCACTTCTCGGCGCATCAGCCCTTTGCCGGGCTCGCCGATTTGCTCGGCAATGGCCACGTGGTAGCCCTTGGCAATCAGTTTGGCCAAGTAGCCTTCCACCGCATGATAGGGGATGCCCGCCATGGGCACCCGCACGCCCTTGGCCACGTTGCGCGAAGTGAGCACCAGATCCAGTTCGCGGCTTACGATTTCCGCGTCCTGGTCGAACGTTTCGTAAAAATCGCCCAGGCGGAAGAAGAGGATAGCGTGGGGGTAACGGCTTTTGAGCCGCAGATACTGGCGGCGGATGGGGGTGACGGTATCTTTGTTCTTCGGCATGGCTTCATTCTAACCCAGCCGCCCCTGGTTTGCAACCTGGCAGCGGGGAGGCGCGCAGACGTTGTTGGCGGCCGATGGGGAACTGGCTGCCCGACCCGGCACTGTTTAGCGCAAAAGAGAAGTCTCGATGATGCAGGTAGAAAACCACAGAAGACACAGAGAAAGCACAGAAAACACAGAAGGTTGTATGCTGCCCCCTTTGGCGTGCGGTGCCTTGTCGCCGCACGTCAAAATTCCTCAATCCCTCAACCCCTCAATCCCCCTCTGCATCCTCCCCCGAGGCCGCGGCCCACGCAGGCCCGAAGGGCGTTAAGGCCAGCACCACGGTGTGCGCGTACAGCGCGGTGCGGTCTATCGCCCCCTGGGTGAGCAAGCCCACCGCGCCCATTTTTTGCTTGCTGTTGTGCTGCCCAAACACCCGGTCGTCGGCTACCCCCAGTTCGTACCCCTGGGCGAGCAACGCGGCCACGGCCGGCGGCAAGAGGAAAGCGCCGCTGCGCGCATACCCCCACTGCTCCCCAGGCCCCAACACGGCTACCCAGGCCATCGCGTACCAATCCTCGGCGATGACCTGCACGCCTCCTTCGATGCCCACCCAAAAATCGGCCTGGGGCCGGGCAGCGCGCGCACCCAACGCCCGCTGGATAGCCCCGCGGCGGGTTTCTGTATCGCCCATGGGTTGCGCGGCCACGCCCGAGGGCACCGCTACCCCCTCCACCGCGGGCCGTGACCCGCCGAAAAAGCGCTGGAACCCTTCCCGCACCGCGGCGCTTTTGACCGGGTTGCGGGAACCAACCACCACGTGGCGTAAAGCAGTGTTCGTCATGGCCTTCACTCCGTAAAGAGAAAAAACGTGTAACTGTTCAGCCTCGGCGAGGAGAAACCACAGATTACGCAGATTGGGCGAAAAGCTCAAAAAAACCAACGCTCCCCTTCGCTTCTTGGCGCCCTTGGCGTCCTCTTGGCGCCCTTGGCGTCCTCTTGGCGGCCTTGGTGTCCTCTTGGCGGCCTTGGCGACCTCTTGGCGGTCTTGGCGTCATCTTGGCAGCCTTGGCGACCTCTTGGCGGTCTTGGCGTCATCTTGGCAGCCTTGGCGTCCTCTTGGCGGTCTTGGCGTCATCTTGGCGACCTTGGCGATCTAAAAATCCGCGGGAATCCGTTGCCCTCCGCGTCATCCGCGGCCGATTTTCGCAAGGCTGAACCACTACCGTAAAAATTGCGTAAAAGGAAGGGCTCACCCGTTATGATTTAGGCTATTATAAAGTATGATTATAAGTGCACAACGCGTTTCCGCGTGAGACTCTTGGCTTTTAGAGGAGGAAGAAGTGATGAAAAAGACAGTCTGGTTCCTCGTGTTGAGCCTGCTTTTGGTGTTGGCGTTGGCGGCGTGTGGGCAGAAGGCTACCCCTGCAGCCGCACCGGCCCAAACCCAGGCCCCGGCGCCGACCAAAGTGCCGACCAAAGCGCCGCCCACCGCGGCGCCCACGCAAGCCCCTACCCAAGCGCCGCAAGGCAACGGCCTCCCCGACCTGGGCGGCAAGCACATCACCGTGGCGGTGGAAAATGCCTACCCGCCGTTCAACTTCATCGACAAGAAGACCAACAAGCCTGCCGGTTGGGACTACGACGCGGTGCGCGAGATCTGCAAGCGGATCAACTGCGTGCCCGAGTTCAAAGAGGCTGCGTGGGATGGCATTTTCCCCGCGATGCAGGCCGGGGAATACGACATGTTGGCCGACGGCGTGACGATTACCGAAGAGCGGGCGAAGATCGTGGATTTCTCTGAGCCCTATGTGACCATCGGGCAGGTGCTGCTGGTGCGGAGCGACGAGGCTGCGAAGTCGGTGGACGAATTCAAAGCCGATGCGAACAAACTGGTGGGTACGCAAATCGGGACGACCAATGAAATCGTGGCGAAGAAGAACTTTCCCGAAGAACGGGTGAAGTCGTTTGAAGACTTTGGTGCGGCCATTGTGGCGCTGCTCTCTGGCGATGTAGACGGCGTGGTGATCGACAATGTGACTGCGTTAGGGTTCATGAACGAACATCCTGGCAAGATGAAAGTGTTGGGGCAGTTGACCTCCGACGAGAAGTTGGGCTTCGTGTTCCCGCCGGGCAGCCCGCTGAAAGATGCGGTCAACGCGGCGTTGGAATCCATGAAAGCCGACGGCACCCTGGAAAAACTGAATAAAAAATGGGGGCTGATCGCCGGTGGCGAAGCGCAGAGCCAGGAACTCCCCGACCTGGGCGGCAAGCACATCACCGTGGCGGTGGAAAACGCCTACCCGCCGTTCAACTTCATCGACAAGAAGACCAACAAGCCTGCCGGTTGGGACTACGACGCGGTGCGTGAGATCTGCAAGCGGATCAACTGCGTGCCCGAGTTCAAAGAGGCTGCGTGGGATGGCATTTTCCCCGCGATGCAGGCCGGGGAATACGACATGCTGGCCGACGGCGTGACGATTACCGAAGAGCGGGCGAAGATCGTGGATTTCTCTGAGCCCTATGTGACCATCGGTCAGGTGCTGCTGGTGCGGAGCGACGAGGCTGCGAAGTCGGTGGACGAATTCAAAGCCGATGCGAACAAACTGGTGGGCACGCAAATCGGGACGACCAACGAAATCGTGGCGAAGAAGAACTTCCCCGAAGAGCGGGTGAAGTCGTTCGAAGACTTTGGCGCAGCCATTGTGGCGCTGCTCTCTGGCGATGTGGACGGCGTAGTGATCGACAATGTGACCGCGTTAGGGTTCATGGACGAGCACCCCGGCAAGATGAAAGTGTTGGGGCAGTTGACCTCCGACGAGAAGTTGGGCTTCGTGTTCCCGCCGGGCAGCCCGCTGAAAGATGCGGTCAACGCGGCGTTGGAATCCATGAAAGCCGACGGCACCCTGGAAAAACTGAATAAAAAATGGGGGCTGACCCAGTAGTTGTTGGCCTGGTTGAGAAGCGGGGCGGGGCTTTCCCGCCCCGCTTGACGCGTGTTCGGGCAGGCCGCGCACCCTTCCCCCTGCTAAATGAGCGATTGCACGGAGGAGCCTTACATGGCAGAAGATACCCTTTCTTCCCCCCAGCAGGGGAAAATTCCTTGGGGTAAAGTGCCCTGGTGGGCGTTGATTTTGATTGCTTTGGGGTTGCTGCTCACTTATTTGATTTTAGCCAATCCCAATTATCACGATACGTTTTTGTATTTGCGCGCGGGGGTGGTGACCACCCTGCGCATTACGTTTAGCGCCTATATTTTTGCTGTGAGTTTTGGGTTGCTCATTGGCTTGGCGCGCACTTCTAAGAACAAGGTGGTTTATACCTTGGCCACCCTGTACGTGGAAGTGATGCGCGGCATCCCGATGGTGGTGTTGATGCTGTATGTGGCCTTTGCTTTGGTGCCCGCGGCGGTGGGAGTGCTCAAGTCGTTTGGCGCCTGGGGCGCGGCGCATGTTTCGGTGGGCTTTTTGCAGCCGCTGTTCGTGGATATGAGCCATGCTACCACCCGTTCGTTGCCCATGGAGGTGCGGGCGATTATCGCTCTGGCCATGGGCTACGCGGCTTTCGAGGCCGAGGTGTTTCGGGCCGGCATTCAGTCCATCGGCCGCGGGCAGATGGAAGCCGCGCTTTCCTTGGGGATGAATTATTTGCAGGCGATGCGCTTGGTGATTTTGCCCCAGGCTGTGCGGCGGGTGTTGCCGCCTCTGGGCAATGATTTTGTGGCTTTATTGAAGGATTCGTCCTTGGCGACGGTGTTGGCCGTGCGCGAGATCACCCAAATGGGCCGCTTGCGCCGCGCTTCGACGTTTCGGGTGATGGAAACGTTCAACGTGGTCGCCTTTCTGTATCTTGCGATGACCCTGTTCCTCTCTGCGCTGGTGCGCGTGTTGGAGCAGCGGATGAAAATCAAGGAATAGCGGTAATTACCTACGTGGTGGCAAAACGCCTCTGTTGGTGATTTTTTCTTTGGAGTGCGGCGACGAGTCGCTTGTCCTGAGTGCATCGAAGGGCCGCTTTCCAAAGCGGTGCCAAGGCACCGCACTCCAAAAAGCGCTTGTCCAGGGGAATACGCTCCCGGTGTCCTCTGTGTCTTACGTGTTCGCCGGGTGAGCATTTCCAGGTACAGGGCTCCCCGCAGCGCTTCTGGGTAGGCAATTGCGTTTTTCGCTCAATTTGTGCCAGCCCGTGAAATCTGTCTGATTACCCGACACAAAATCAATCGTGTCCCGGCCGTTGTTTCATTGGCCGACAATCTCATCTCGTCAGCCCAAGGCTTTTCGGAAATCTCGCTTTTCCCGCCCTCTCCTCTCCCCCCAAGCCGCCCCCCTTCGACTTCGCTCAGGGCAGCCTTCGACTTCGCTCAGGGCGGCGGCTTTCCCCCCTCCCCTCTCC
>JALUDX010000174.1 GCA_027053355.1 Anaerolineales bacterium
CGCCCACGGCCACGCCCACCCCCAAAACGCAGGGAGCGGGTAAGGCAGAGAGCACAAATGGGAGCACCGCGGGCGGCGGCAGTAGCACTACCCCCACCCCGGTCATCGCCGCGCCCACAGCCACACCTACCCCCGCGCTCAACCCCACCTCCTTCGCCCTCACGGCCACGTCGATCGCCATGACCAGCGATGCCAGTTCGGCCAGCGCCACACCTACCCCCACCGCCCTGGCCCAAACAGGCTTTGCCGACAACGTGGGCCTGCCGGGCCTGATCGCCTTAGCCGCGCTGCTCATCGTGGTCATTTTCTTCGCCCGGCGCTTGCGGCAGACCATCTAACCCCTTGAACCCCCCGCAGAGAGATAGCGCAGACACCCCAGCAAAGTCTGCGCTATCTCCTGTTTGACCGACAAGGTCTTGCTGGCTGGCAAAAGTTGGCCGTAACCATTCAGCCTCGAGAAAATCGGCCACGGATGACGCGGATGGCAACGGATTCCCGCGACTTTTCGAGACGCCGCCAGGCCACCAAGCAACGGAAGTGAGCGCGTTCAATCTGTGCTCCTCGGTGAAATCCGTGGATGTTTTTCTGCGTAATCGTAATTACCTACCAAGAAGCGCTGCGGGTAGCCTTATGGCTGTAAATGCTCACACACAGAGAACACAGAGGACACGGAGCGTATTCCCCTTTGCAAGCGCTTTTTGGAGTGCGGTGCCTTGGCACCGCTTTGGAAAGCGGCGACTCGTCGCCGCACTCCAAAGAAAACACAGCCGACAGAGGTGTTTTGCTACCACGTAGGTAATTACGCGTAATCTGGCAATTACCTACTCTGCACCGAAAACGAGGCTGACAATCAAAGTTTCAGTAACTTTGCCATGCCATGAAGCAACATTACGCCTTGCTCGCCCTCACCTTACCCCCGCTGCGCGCCCCCTCTCCTCTCCCAGTGGGAGAGGAGAGGGGGCTGAGCCGCTCCCCTGAGCGAAGCCGAAGGGAGCGGCTCTGGGGGAGTGGTGAGGGCGAAAAGCCACTGCTTTGGCCGTGAGAAACATGCAGGGGTGATTCACTTGGTCATCTTGCACCTTGGTGCGTAGTAGGTAGGCAGTTACGTAATCTGTGGTTTTCCTCGCGGCGGCTGAACCGTTACGATTGACCGCGGCTGACGCAACATCGGGTGGTGATAAATTGACGTCGCGCATGAGGCCGCGGATTTAACGCTGAGGCGCAGCGGGGGCGCCAAGGCGCAGAGAAAACGCTGAGGCGTAGAGAGAATGTCCTCAGCGCCCTGATTGACTGACAAAACTCTGCCTCGTGGACAATCTCTCCTATCCTCCCATGAGCCTCGCTTGGCCTTCGACTTGGCCTTCGACTTCGCTCAGCCCAGGCGCTCGGCTCATCTCCCCCAAAAAACCTCAGCACCTCGACAGGCGGTGACCCATGTCTCCCTCTCCCCTCATCCCCTTAGAACGCTTTTTCGAGCACCCCGCATACACCAACGTGCGCATCGCGCCCGACGGCACGCGCATCGCCTACCTGCGCCCCTGGGAAGGCGTGCTCAACCTGTGGGTGCAAGACCTCGCCACGGGCGAAACCCGCCGCGTAACGAGCGACCGCGGCCGAGGTGTGCTGGAATACATCTGGGCCTATAACGGCGACTTGCTCTACATTCAAGACAAAGACGGCGACGAAAACTGGCGCATCTACGCCGTGGAACCGACCGGAGGCGAGCCCCGCCTGCTCACCCCCGGCGAGGGCGTGCAGGCGCGTTTTGTCGAGGTGCACCCTGACTTCCCCGATGAAATTTTATTAGCCCTCAACGACCGCAACCCCGCGTTGCACGATGTCTATCGGGTGAACCTGCGCACCGGCGAGCGCACCTTGGAAGTTCCCAACGACTTTGGCGCCTTCAACTTCCTGGCCGACGAGCGGCTGCAGGTGCGGGTAGCCACGCGCATGACCGACGACGGCGGCGGTGAATTGCTGCGCCGCACCGCGGAGGGTTGGCGGGTTTTCTACCGTTGGGGCGTGGAGGACGTCCTCGTCTCGCCGATGGATCTGCGCGGCGACACCCTCTACCTCTTCAGCAGCGTGGGGCAGGATATTTCCTCCCTGCGGGTTTACGACCTGCGCAGCGGCGAGGAACGCACCCTGGCCGACGACCCCGAATACGACCTCGGCATGGGTGATTGGAGCCTGGGCTACGCGTTTCTCTACCACCCCCGCGCCGAGCGGCCTGAGGCCGTGGCCGTGTATCGCGACAAGCAGGAATGGCTCGTCCTCGACCCCTCACTGGAAACCGATTTCGCCCGCCTGGCCCAGGTGGAACCGGGTCGGCAGTTTGGCGTGTACAGCCGCGATCTGAGCAACCGCCGCTGGATTGTGGCCTACGACGGCGACCAGCAGTCCATCCACTACTACCTTTACGACCGCGCAACCGGCGCAGCCCGGCTGCTCTTTGTTTCCCGCCCGGAAATCGAGCAGTACCCCCTGGCCGAGCGCAAGCCCGTGCGCATCCGCGCCCGCGACGGCCTGACCCTACACGGTTACCTGGCCCTGCCCCCCGGCGTGGAACCCCAAGGCCTGCCCGCGGTGATCTACCCCCACGGCGGCCCCTGGGCGCGGGACTTTTGGGGCTGGGAGCCCATCGCCCAGTGGCTAGCCAACCGGGGCTACGCGGTGCTGCAGGTCAACTTCCGCGCCTCATTGGGCTACGGCAAAGCCTTCCTCAACGCGGGCAACAAGCAGTGGGGCCGCAAAATGCAAGACGACCTGACCGACGCCGCGCAATGGCTCATCGCGCAGGGTATCGCGGACCCGAAACGCATCGGCATCATGGGCGGCAGTTACGGCGGTTACGCTACCTTAGCCGGTCTGGCCTTCACCCCCGACCTGTACGCCTGCGGCGTGGACATGGTGGGACCTTCCAACTTGTTCACCCTGTTGGAAAGCATCCCGCCCTACTGGAAGCCCATGGTGAGCATGTTCCACGCCCGCATGGGGCATCCAGAAGAGGACGCGGCCCTGCTGCGTGCGGTTTCGCCCCTGTTCCACGCGGAAAACATCCGCGCACCGCTGCTCATCGGCCAAGGCGCCAACGACCCCCGGGTCAAGCGCCAGGAAAGCCTGCAAATCGTAGAGGCCTTGCGGCGTTTAGGCCGAGAAGTGGACTATGTGGAATACCCCGACGAAGGTCACGGCTTTTTCAAGCCCGAAAACCGGTTGGACTTTTTCCGCCGTGCGGAGAGGTTCTTAGCCAAGCATTTGGGCGGCCGGGCTGAAGGGTGAGCCGCGTAGGTTGCAGACCCCCCTTCCCCAACCCGCCTCAGGGCTGGTAGAGATAATACCAGTAGAGCGGCTCGTGCTCGCGGGTGAGGGGGTTGGGCACGGCTCGCCATTGCCCGTGGGGGAAGGCGCGGGCCAGCCCCGGCTGCACGGCGGTTTGTTCCGGTAGCACGGCAAAGAAAATCGGGCCCTCCCCCAGCGCCTCGTGGATTTGTTCGGGCGTCCACTGGGCGTCGAAGTCTTTGGCGCGCAAGTCAGGCACCCGAAAAGGCAAAGCACGGATGGAAAAATAGCCCATGCGTTTGCCGCCAAAAAAGGCCAACGCGGGTTGAGGGCGCAGGCTCAAAAGCCGTTCGGCGACATCGTTGGCAATAATGGTGTTGGGATCCCCAGGGTGAGGGGGGAGATAGCGAAAGTAATAAAAATGCAAATCGCTGGCTGCCAACCCCAATGCCAGCACCACGGCCAGCGCGGTAACCACGGAGCGCCGAGCAACCTCTCGCGAAGCATCAACGCTGAAAATGGAAACCAGTTGCACCACCCCTACCGCGGTAATCAAAGCCAGCAAGGGGTACAAAACCACATAACGTTGAGCCGCAGGGACAGTTTCTGTGGGCCCGGCGCTGATGAGCACGGCCAGCAACCAAGAAAGCAAATACCAAGTACGCCGTTCCCACCAGCGCCACAACAGCCATCCCAAGCCAAAAAACCAGAAAGCCGACCACACCGGCCTGAGCATGGGCACGCCAGGAAGATACCACCCGCGGGTCGGAACCCAAAAGACCCCGCCTATGCTGCGCGCGATGTACAGAAGCACCACTTGCCAGGCCGAGAGATGCGTTCTTCCCATCACCTCTTGCAACCGGGGGCCCCAAAGTTTAGCCCGATCTACCGCGGCCCACAGGTGAGCGGGGGTATTCACATAGTCCATAATCAACGGCGCAGTAATGACGACAAAAAGGGTCAGGGCAGCCGGAAGGCGGCGCATCAACCGCCGCCAGGCGCGGTCTCGCCAGGCCCACAACAGCAACCACCCTGCAGCCCAGGCCAGCAAGAGCCGGCTACTGACATAAAAGTATTGAGCAAAACCCAAGACGAACGCCAGCAAGAACCATGCCCGGTGATCGTCTTCATGCCATGCCTTCCACAACAAGAAAGAAACCCAGGAAAAACTTACAGCATCCCACACGTTGTTGAGCGCCAGGCGGGAAAAATGGGTAAAAGCATGGTGGCCAATGAGCAAGAGGGCGGCCACGAGCCCAACCCGGCGGGTGAACAGTTTCCACCCCAGCACATAAAGCCCGATCACGGTCAGCGCCCCGCCCAGCACGGCCAGTGCGCGCAGTGCGAACGCGGTGCGGCCCCACAGAAGGATGCCGGGCACTTCCCACAGCGAAAACATGGCGGGGAAACTGTACCACCCGATGGCAAAAGGGTTGTTACGGAAACCGCGGATAAATTCCAGCGCGGTCAGGCCAAAAGAACCCTCGTCGCTCGAAAGCAGAGGCTGCTGGTTGAGGTACGGGAGGTGTGTGGCGAGGGTGAGGAGGAAGAGGCCCAAGGCCACCAGCCAAAGGCCTCGCCCCGGGCGTGGCGCTTTCCAGGGGGCAAAGGCAACCGTGGCCGCGATGAGCGCGGCAAACCATAAGACCAGGCCCCAAACGCTGCGCAGGTGCCAGCGCACGCCGATCAACGGCAAAGCCGCGGCCAGCAGCACCCATGCGAACGCCAACAGACGCAGCCGCTGGGGAAAAGGCTGCTCAGGGAGCAGACGCGCTGGCGCGGCAGGTTTGGAAAAAAGACGCGGCGCAGCAAACTTCAGAAGGCGCAGTGGGGCCGGGCGTTTGGGCAAAAGCGAAGCGAAAGCCGTCGGCGGCTCGTGAAGCAGGCCACCAACGAGTAACAGCCCGCCCCCAAAGAGCACGCCAAGCCATCCTAAGGGGTGGGAAGGAGGGAATAACAGAAGAAAAACGCCACCCCAAAACAGAATGGCACCCACGCCCAAGAGCACAAGGCGGGTCTTCTGCCATGGGGGCAAGGGAGAGCCGGGAGGGTGATAAACGGTCATAGGGCTTTCTCGCAACACGTAAAGGGCCAGGCTTGAGGAAATTATACCTGCTTTTGAGACTTATAGGGGAACAACGGCCTTTGGGGGGAGCGCTAAAAGGTTGTTGGGGGATGCCCTGCTTTGCCCTCACCCTTCAAGCCGTACCCCTTCGACTTCGCTCAAGGGGCGGTTGAGGGGTGAGGGCGGAATAGCGCTTCTACAAAATTTGTAAGCACCTGCTTCAACACATCTTTAGTACCCCCTCCCAAGAATTTTCGTGCGCCCAACGGCCCATCGTGGTAAGATACCAGGCAGCGCGGGCGCCCCGCGCATCTGCTCGCTATGAGGTGTTGACCCATGACTTCTCCTGCTGTCTTCGTCACTGGCGGCGCGGGCTATATCGGCTCGGCCGCGGTCGCGGCCTTGCTGCAGGCCGGCTATCAGGTCACCGTTTACGACGCGCTGGTGACCGGCCATCGCCAGGCCATCCCTGACGGCGCGACGTTCATCCACGCCGACCTGGCCGACCAACAGGCCCTGAGCCGGGCGCTCCATGCCCGCCCCTACCAGGCCGTGCTCCATTTCGCGGCCTTCATCCAGGCCGGCGAAAGCATGGAAAAGCCCGGCCTTTACTTCCAAAACAACGTGGCCAACGCCATCCGCCTGATCGAAACCGCGGTGCAGGCGGGCGTCGGGCGGTTTGTGTTTTCCTCGACCGCGGCGGTGTATGCGCCCCGCGACACCCCTTTGGACGAAGACGCGCCCCTGGGCCCCACCAACGTTTACGGCCAGACCAAACTGATGGTCGAGCAAATTTTGGAATGGTACCGCCGCACCCAAGGGCTGCACTACGCCGCGCTGCGTTATTTCAACGCGGCCGGCGCCCTGCCCGACCGGGGGGAAGACCACCCCCACGAATCGCACTTGATTCCCCTGGTGTTGCAGGTGGCTTTGGGCCAGCGCGACAAAATCTACATCTTCGGCGACGATTACCCCACCCCCGACGGCACCGCCATCCGCGATTACATCCACATCGCCGACCTGGTGGAGGCCCACCTGCTGGCGCTGGACGCCTTGGCCACGCGCGACCGCCTGATTTACAACCTGGGCAACGGCGTGGGCTACTCGGTGCGCGAAGTGATTCAGACCGCGCGCGAGGTCACCGGGCACTCCATTCCTGCGGAAGTGGCCCCCCGCCGCGCCGGCGACCCCTCGCGGCTGGTGGCTTCAGCCGAACGCATCCGCCGCGAGTTGGGCTGGCAGCCCCGCATCCCCGCGCTGCGCGACATCATCGCCAGCGCGTGGGCCTGGCACCGCGCCCATCCCCATGGCTACCAGGCCTGATCCTTCCCCCGCCCCGGCGCCCCTGCCTCAAGCCGCGCGGCGGGACCTCACCCAGCGGCTCAAAGCCCAGGCGCAAGCCTTGGGCTTCGACCTGGTGGGCGTTGCGCCTTGCTCGCCGCCCGAAACCTACCCCCTCTACCTGGCCTGGCTGGAAAAGGGCCACCACGCGGGCATGGGGTACATGGCCAACGAACGCAACCGGGGCCGCCGTGCGGACCCGCGCCGCATCCTGCCCCAATGCCGCAGCATCGTGGTGTTGGGCGTGCGCTATGCGCAGCAGGCCGCGGCCCCTTCCCCTCCGCCTCACGACGCCCGCCCCCGGGGCCGGGTGGCCGCCTATGCCTGGGGCGACGATTACCACGATGTGCTGGTGGAACGCCTGCGGCGTCTGATCGCCTTCTTGGAAGCCGAAACCGGCCACCCGGTGTCCCACCGCTACTACACCGACACCGGCCCGGTGCTGGAGCGCGAATACGCGGTGCGCGCCGGCTTGGGTTGGGTCGGCAAAAACGGGATGCTCATCCACCCCCGCCTCGGCTCTTACCTGCTGCTGGCCGAAATCCTCTTGGGCTTGGCGCTGGAGCCCGATTCGCCCACCATCACCGACCACTGCGGCACCTGCACCCGCTGCCTCGAAGCCTGCCCCACCCAGGCCATCCTCCCCAACCGCAGCGTGGATGCCAACCGCTGCCTTTCGTACCTTACCATCGAACACCGGGGCGTCATCCCGCCGGATTTGCGCCCCCGCCTGGGCGATTGGGTTTTCGGATGCGACGTCTGCCAAATGGTGTGCCCGTGGAACCGCCGTGCGCCCCTGTGGGGCGACCCGGCCTTTGCCCCTCGACCCCACGTTCCCCGGCCGGTGCTGACCGAAGAACTCGCCCTCAGCCCTCAGGCGTTCAACCAAAAATTCAAAGGAAGCCCCATCAAACGGGCGAAGCGCCGCGGCTACCTGCGCAACGTGGCCGTTGCCTTGGGCAACGCGGGCGATCCCTCGGCCGTCCCTGCGCTGCGCCAGGGGCTGCGCGACCCTGAACCTCTAATTCGCGGCCACGCGGCCTGGGCCTTGGGGCAAATCCACACCCCCGAGGCCTGCGCCGCGCTGCGTCAGGCCCTCGCCGACGAACCCGACCCGCAAGTGCGGGCTGAAATCGCCCAAAGTTTGCGCGCCTGCCCTGGCTAAACCGCAGAGGGCAGGAGAGGCCGAGGGCACCAGGAGAAGCGCCCAAGTAACCAAGCAAGCAAGCAACCAGCCATCCAGCCCTTTAGCACCTTGCCTCTTCCCGCATCCCGGCTCACGCCTTGGCCATCCGCTTTCTGTGTCTTCTGTGGTTTTCTGTCTGCGTCATCCGCAGTGTCTCTTTGAGCCTGTTGTTACGGAACGAGCCATGAAACATCTTTACCGCCCTTCGCTGCTCCTTTTACTTTTGCTCAGCGCGTGGCTGACCGCCTGTCGCGCCGCGGCAACGACGACTGCGCCGACCACGGCCCCACCCACACCCACGGCCACGCCCTTCCGCCCCCAGACGCCCACGGCCACCCCCCGCCCTACCGCGACGCCGTCCCCCACCCTTACACCCACGGCCACGC
>JALUDX010000175.1 GCA_027053355.1 Anaerolineales bacterium
GACAGCCCCCGCGCGGGGGCTGTCAGGTGGGCGCGACAGGATTCGAACCTGCAACCAATGGCTTAAAAGGCCACTGCTCTACCGTTGCGCTACGCGCCCAGCGGCCTCATTTTATCATGCCCCCCGCGGCGCGTCAACGGCTGAACGAAAAAATCGATATTGATGGGGTAGGGGTTGGGGGTCGATGCGTGGGTTCCTTCGGATGTTCCTGAGTTGCCGAATCTGCTTCCCCCTGCCCCAATTTCGTGTTTGGTTCTGTGCCTTCTCGGTACACCGAGACGGGGAATGCCAAGGTGCAGTGCGCGTGGCGCCCCTCTTGGCGCGCGGCACCGCGTCGCCGTAATCTGTAGGGGCGAACGGCCGTTCGCCCCTACGAAAGCGTCACGCCCACGCACGATTGTAGGGGCACAGCGGGTTTTGGGAATGGAGCGGGAAAACCACAGAAAGCACAGAAAGGCCACAGAAGACACAGAAGGTCGTGGGTAGGGGCGAGGCAGCGCCTCGCCCCCTTTGGCGTGCGGCACCGCGTCGCCGTAATCTGTAGGGGCGAACGGCCGTTCGCCCCTACGAAAGCGTCACGCCCACACACAATTGTAGGGGCACAGCGGGTTTTGGGAATGGAGCGGGAAAACCACAGAAAGCACAGAAAGGCCACAGAAAACTCAGAAGGTCGTGGGTAGGGGCTCGCCCCCTTTTGGCGTGCGTTGCCTTGGCACCGCTGTGGAAAGCGGCGCTGGAGCGCCGCACTCCCAAAGAAAAACTGCCGACCGAGGCGTTTTGCCACCACGTAGGCAATTACGTTTTGCGTCTACTTTCCTCAATCTGCACCGAATGGGGCATCGGCGGCCTTCACTTTTCGCGCCACGCCCGCGAAGAAATTTCGTTTTCGGTATTGTACAAAGCAATGCGTCTCAACCCCTCTACGGGCTCCCGGCCTGTCAAGATTATGATGCTAGAAGCCTCCAAGGCGTGAACGAATTCCTGCAAAATGTGGTCACGATGGCGGTCTATGCCAATTAAGGGGTCGTCGCACAAGGTCAAGGGCTTTTGCATGACGTAGGCAGCCAACAACTGCACTCGCCGTTTTTGTCCCTGAGAACATTTTCCCAAAGGCTTGTCTCGGTAAGCCCCAATATCCAGCAAAGCAATGCCTTCCTCTAACCGCTTGGGGGCGGGTCTTACCCCATAGAAATCGGCAATAAGCGCCACATATTCCATAGGCGTCAAAAAAGAAGGTACCCGAATGGTTTCCGAAAGGTAAAACATTTCCTGGCGAATGGCTCGTTGCCGCCAAGGGTTGCGCCCCTGGAACACCACTTCCCCTTCCAAGGGCGGCAACAACCCAGCCAAAGTTTTCAACAACGTGGATTTTCCTATGCCGTTAGGCCCATAAAACAGCAAGTGATCGCCCGTGCAGAAATTCATGGTCAGATTACACAAGGGAAACTGATAACCACATTGTAATGATCTTAGTTCTAATTTAGCCATAAAGCACCCTCTGATACCACGCGTGAAGGTCGAGCGGCAAAGAAAGTCCAGACAAAACAAAGGGGAACGCCAATAGCATGTCTTTGTCCCAAAGTAAGGCGGCCATTCCCCACATTGCGACGTGAGGGGCAAGGGCTACGAGTAATCCCCGATGTGGGGAAATTTTCCCTTCCACCTCCAGCGCCAGCATGGCAGGGCGATTAATTATGCGCACCGTAAAGCGCGTGGGGATGAAAACCAGATGTAAAAGTTCATGTAAAAACAGCGCTGCAGGGAGCAAAACTGCACTCAGCATCAGTTTCAAAAACAAAGGCTTCCATATGAAAACAAAGGGAAGTGCAATGCCTGTTGGAATCCAGAGCAATTTTTGCCTTCGGAAGGCTATTGCCAACAGCCAAAAACGCTCTTCCAAAGACTGGCGGTCGCTCATACCTCACTTTTCCCCGAAGACTTCTGTTGTATTCCAAAGATTTGCCGATGGAACCTCGCCAAAGCCTCAGGAAGCCAGAGATCTATATCGTAGGCCAACAACGCAATGCCGCCAATGATCAGATCCCAGAGCCACCACAGTGGGGACTGGGAAAGCAAGTGTGCCCACAGCAGATACCCCAACAAACCGTAGGCCGTCCAATCTGATTGTTCGTAGGAGGTCGGGAATAGCACGTTGAAAACGGCGGCAGAAAGCACCACGTGCCACAGCGTTCCGGGGGAAATGACGACAAACCCCAGCCAGCCCATCAGCAAACCCAACGGCAGGTTTACCAAGAGTGCAAACCCCAAGGCGCTAATCCGACGCCGCCAAGGTGTTCCGGTTATCCGACGTTGGTCGGCCAGCGTGGCATCGGCTTCCCGTAAGGCAAAAACGTTGAGAAAGGGAAGAAGGAGGAACAACACACCACCGAGCAAGAAAAAGAGCACCAGGAGCAAATGATCAAAATCAGGAGCCTGAAGTCCTACGAAATCTCCAAAAACGAAGCGCATCGCGGTATGGGTGGAACGCCGGTACAGGTCGAAGCCAGCCAAAAACACAGCGACCGGCCCCACATAACGGGGCATATACCGGAAACCCCGCCAATGCCGGGAAGGCAACCAACGCCCCAGCCAGAGGCCGACGAAAACTACATAAGGCATTCCGAGAAGGAGGAGCAACGCCCAACGTTCGGCCGCGCACGGTGCGGCAAAAACGACCATCAACGGCAAGGGCAAGAAAGTCCACGCCAAAACCGAGCCGGCGGTCAGCAAACTCAGTTCCAGCAATGAAAGGGCATGCGCGCCGAGGAACACCGAAGGCCCATAAAGAGGCCACAGAAGCATGAGCAGGGGAAGTGACAAAGCCACCCACAAAACCAAGGCCAGGCGTTCCCGTAGGGTCGGCAGGCCCAACAAAAAGGGAGGAATTGTTAGTAACTTGCGCGGGTCAAGCAAAAAGGCAAGGTAATATGCCCCCACTAAAAAGGTAATGGCAAGCACCCCCTTGGCCTCTGTTGTAGGCATAAAAGCCATCCGCGGCATCAAAAGTGATGCTGAAGCAGCACCTAACAGAATGAGCACGTAAAGTGGGTTGCGCAAGGCCGCGCGGAGGTAAAACCGCCACAATTTCATGGATGTTCCCCACAAATCAGCGAATGCGAACGAGAAGAGGCACATCCAACTGGGACGCTAAAAACTTCAGAGGTTATGCAATTACAAAGCGGGCCCCATTTCGAAGCCACGTTAAGGCTTGACTTACCCCGTGAGGAAGTTGTGGTTGCCAGCCATTATAGCATGTGCAGTATATCTTGACAAAGGAGATGCTTAACTTCAGCTTGATGCCACAACTTTGCACGTGGCCAGGGCACACCACCCTCGCGCAGAAGCCACATGCTCCTCCGTACAAGAGCAAAATCACCACAGCAACGATCACAAAGATCACGATAGGGCCCGCATAGTAGTACACGCGATTGTGTGTACGGAAAGCCAAGTAATGACTCAATCCGGCTGTGGCCAAACCTACGACAATCCCCGGCAACAAAATCCACGCGTTGCTAATGGCAATACTGTGGGCTGAGCGCGTAACCCATGGCAACACGTAGCCCTCCACGGCCAGCCATGCGCTTACCAGCGCCACTGCCACGACGCTAAGGCCGGAAAGCACCGCTGCATACAAAAGGAAACCTTTGCGAGACATTTTTCCCTCCTTGAAAACCTTTTGCACGACCCCAGTTGGATGTGCTCTAAAAATATTCTACCCCCCCCCCGCACAATTTTGTCAAGTGCTGCTGAAACGGTCACGTTCTACATCAATGTGATATCTCAACACATCACGGCAGGGAATGCCAAGGTGCAGCGAGCGTGCCTCCCCTTTAGCGTGCGGCACCGCGTCGCCGTAATCTGTAGGGGCGAACGGCCGTTCGCCCCTACGAAAACGTCACGCCCACACACGATTGTAGGGGCACAGCGGGTTTTGGGAATGGCGCGGGAAAACCACAGAAAGCACAGAAAGGCCACAGAAAACTCAGAAGGTCGTGGGTAGGGGCGAGGCGCTGCCTCGCCCCCTTTAGCGCGCGGCACCGCGTCGCCGTAATCTGTAGGGGCGAACGGCCGTTCGCCCCTACGAAAACGTCACGCCCACACACACGATTGTAAGGGCAAAGCGCCGCTGTGCCCCTACGAACCCCCGCCGCGTTTGGGCGCGGCGCGAGGAAACCACAGAAAACACAGAAAGGCCACAGAAGACATAGAAGGTCGTGGGTAGGGGCGAGGCGCTGCCTCGCCCCCTTTTGGCGTGCGGCACCGCGTCGCCGTAATCTGTAGGGGCGAACGGCCGTTCGCCCCTACGAAAGCGTCACGCCCACACACAATTGTAGGGGCACAGCGCCGCTGTGCCCCTACGAAGCCCTCGCGGCGTTTGGGCGCGGCACGAGGAAACCACAGAAAGCACAGAAAGGCCACAGAAGACACAGAAGGTCGTGGGTAGGGGCGAGGCGCTGCCTCGCCCTTTTTGGCGCGCGGCACCGCGTCGCCGTAATCTGTAGGGGCGAACGGCCGTTCGCCCCTACGAAAGCGTCACGCCCACGCACGATTGTAGGGGCACAGCGGGTTTTGGGAATGGAGCGGGAAAACCACAGAAAGCACAGAAAGGCCACAGAAAACACAGAAGGTCGTGGGTAGGGGCGAGGCGCTGCCTCGCCCTTTTTGGCGCGCGGCACCGCGTCGCCGTAATCTGTAGGGGCGAACGGCCGTTCGCCCCTACGAAAGCGTCACGCCCACACACAATTGTAGGGGCACAGCGCCGCTGTGCCCCTACGAAGCCCCCGCTTCCGGCGCCTTCGTGCTATAATCCCCTGCAACCTGCACAACCGAGGCTCCATGCAACCCGCCGATTTGACCTCTTGGAACGACATCCTGCGGGCGCTGCCGCTGGCGCACGTGCTGCAAACACGGGCATGGGCGGCGGTGAAGGCGCGTTTTGGCTGGCAACCCGAGCCGCACGTGTGGCACGACGACCGGGGGAGGGTCATCGCCGCGGCCATGCTGCTGCGCCGCCGCCTGCCCTGGCCGGGGGGCAGCGTGTTGTACGCGCCCAAGGGGCCCCTCCTCCGCTCGTGGCACCGCGCCGCGTGGCGGGAGCGGGTGCTGGCCGATTTGGCGCGCTACGCCCGCGACACAGGCGCCCTCTTCCTCAAAATCGACCCCGACGTGGTGGTAGGCACCGGCATCCCAGGCACGGCCACGGCCCGCGAAACCGCGGTGGGGCAAGCGGTGCGCGCTTTGCTCGCCCGCCGCGGCTGGCGCTTTTCGGCAGAGCAGGTGCAGTTCCGCAACACGGTGTGTTTGGATCTGCGGCCCGACGAAGCGGCGCTGCTGGCGGCCATGAAACAGAAGACCCGCTACAACATCCGCTTGGCCGCGCGCAAGGGCGTGCGTGTGCGCAGCGGCCAGCAGGAAGACTTGCCCCTGCTGTATCGGATGTACGCCGAAACCGCAGCCCGCGATGGCTTCCTCATCCGCCCCCAAGCCTACTACCTGACCGCCTGGCAGACCATGATGGAAGCCGACTTGGCCGAACCGCTCATCGCGGAGGTCGAAGGCGAGGCCGTGGCCGGGTTGATTCTCTTCCGCTTTGCCGGGCGGGCGTATTATTTCTACGGCATGTCTACCGGCCGACACCGCAACAAAATGCCCTCCTACGCGCTGCAGTGGAAAGCCATCCGCCGCGCCAAGGCTGCGGGATGCCGCTGGTACGACTTTTGGGGCGCGCCCGACACCTTCCAGGAAAGTGACCGCATGTGGGGCGTGTTCCGCTTCAAAATGGGCTTTGGGGCGCAGGTGGTGCGCACTTTAGGCGCGTGGGATTTCCCCGCCCGGCCCTGGGGCTACCGGGGTTACACCCGCGTATGGCCCTTGCTCTTGACCCTTTGGCGCCGCGGCTCACGCCCCCATTCAGCGCACGCATAGCCCCACGGGCGGCGCGCAGCCGAGTGCCCGGAGGCGCCGCGACATTTCCCCACTTCCGCACCGAGACGAAACACCCCCTGGCTACAGAGGTGCTCATGTCCAAAGAAAAAGTCGAAACGCTCCTTTTCAACGCCATCGTGCTGACCATGGATGAGGATTTCCACATCTATGAGCCGGGCGCGGTGGCCGTGCGCGGCAACGAAATCGTGGCCGTGGGCCCCGAGGCCGAACTGAAAGCCGCTTACCAGGCCACCGAAACCGTGGATTGCGGCGGCAAGGTACTTTCCCCAGGGTTGATCAACGCGCATACCCACGTGCCCATGACCTTGCTGCGCGGCCTGGCCGACGACCTGCGGCTGGATGTGTGGCTGCTGGGCTACATCATGCCGGTCGAGCGGGAATTCGTTTCCCCCGAGTTCGTGTATTTGGGTACCCGCCTGGCCGCGGCCGAGTTGATCCGCTCCGGGGTCACCACCTTCGCGGATATGTACTATTTCGAGGAAGAGGTGGCCCGCGCGGCTGCAGAAAGCGGCCTGCGCGGCCTGGTCGGCGAGACCATCCTCAAATTCCCTTCGCCAGATGCCCGTTCTTACGAAGAAGCCCTGGAATACGCGGAAACGTTCATCGAACACTGGAAAGGGCACCCGCTGATCACCCCTGCGCTGGCGCCCCACGCGCCCTACACGGTGACCGACGAGATGTGGCACGCGGCCACCCAGTTGGCGCTGGAACACGACGTACCCATCCACACCCACCTGGCCGAAACCGCGCAAGAAGTCGAAGAGATGCGCGCGGCCACGGGGATGCCCGTCATTCCGTACATCAAGAAACAAGGGGTGTTCGAGGCCAAGGTGCTGGCTGCCCATTGCGTGCACATCGACGAAGGCGAGATGCACACCCTGCAACACTGGGGCGTAGGCGTCGCGCACAACCCTTCGTCGAACCTGAAGTTGGCCGATGGCATTGCGCCGGTGGCCAAAATGCTCGAACTCGGCCTGGCCGTGGGGATTGGCACCGACGGGCCTTCTTCGAACAACGATTTGGATATGTTCGAAGAGGTGCGGCTGGCTGCGCTGCTGGCCAAGGGCGCCACGGCCGACCCCACGGTGTTGCCCGCGCGGCAGGCCTGGGCCATGGCCACCCGGCTGGGCGCGCGCGCGTTGCACATGCACGAACAGACAGGCTCCTTAGCGCCGGGCAAGCGGGCTGACCTGATCCTCATCGACCTCAGCCCGGTGCACAACGCGCCTCGCTTCCGCCGCCACCCCGAGGGGGTGTACGCGCAGTTGGTGTACGCGGCCAAATCGACCGATGTCACCGACGTGATGGTGGATGGACGCTGGCTGATGCGCGACCGCCGTCTCCTCACAGTCGACGAAGCCGACTTGTTGGCTCAGGCCAACGACTACGCCCGCCAGGTAGACGCCTTCTTGGTCAAACGGGAGCAATCGGTGCTTTCCAAATTGTTGGCCATCGAGGGCGCCACCGAGGCCGAGAGTTTCGAGGTGCAACTCAAGGTGAAAATCGACGACCCCGACGCGGTCGTGCGCGCCATCGAAGCCACCGACGACCTGGAAGTCATCTACCGCCGCCATTACCGCGAATACGATGTGTACTTCATCTTCGACGACCCGCAGCAAGAGGCTTTGCGTTACCGGGAAGACGAATTTGTCGCCGCGGATGGCACGGTTTCGCGAGTGCGCTACCGCCTCACCCTGATTGGCCCCGCACACGAACACGCCTTCCCCGGCGCGGTGCTGCTCAGCCGCAGCCGCTACCTGGCCTCGGCCACGCACAGCCTGCGCTTTTATCGTGAGTACTTCCAGCCCGCACGCGAGCGAGTGTTGGAAAAAGACCGCCTGCGCTGGAAAGTGCGCTTCCAGGGCACCACGTTCTTCATCAACATCGACCGGGTATTGCAGCCGCGGTTAGGCGCTTTCGCCGAAGTCAAAAGCCGCACCTGGAGCCGCAAAGACGCGGAGCGCAAAGCCCGGCTGGCCTCAGATCTGCTGCACGCCTTAGGCCTGGCTAACGCCGAGCCGGTGACGCAAGATTACCTCACGCTGATAGAAGGCGCCGCGTCTTCCGCGCCCGGCGAGCCGAGCGCCGAATGAACGATTGTGCCCGTTCAGCCGGGAACAACGGAAGCAACTGTTCAGCCGCCAGGAAATAGACCACGGATAACACGGAGAGGCACGGATTTTGGGACGCCGAGCACGCCAAGAAATCGCAGCGAGACGCCAATCTGTGCCAATCCTGGTTGACTGACAAATCTCACCGCACGGTTTTCTATCTTACCCTCACCCCGCCCCCCTTTTATTC
>JALUDX010000176.1 GCA_027053355.1 Anaerolineales bacterium
CGGTAAGGCCGCCCAGACCGGCGCCTTTGCTTTGCAAAACCACAATCGTTATCAGAGCGATTGAGGTGATTATCAGTGCAATGTCCAGATAGGTTTCCAAAACGGCCTCCAGACGAAAGGATTGCCCATTGGGGCGAGCGCCCCGATTATACTCGCCCGCGCGGGAATCGTCAAACCAAGCAGTAAAGCAGTTGATGCCAAGGGTGCTTAACGCCAAGATTAACGCAGAGGCGCAGAGTAGGGGCGAGGCGTGCCTCGCCCAGAGGCGCAGAGAGGGAACGCCAAGGGCGCCAAGGACACGGAGGACGCCAAGGGTAACGCAGAGGCGCAGAGTAGGGGCGAGGCGTACCTCGCCCAGAGGCGCAGAGAGGGAACGCCAAGGGCGCCAAGGACACGGAGGACGCCAAGGGTAACGCAGAGGCGCAGAGTAGGGGCGAGGCGTACCTCGCCCAGAGGCGCAGAGAGTGACGCCAAGGGCGCCAAGAAGGCAAAGAACGCAAAGAAAAATCTGTGTTTTCTGTGGTGTTTCTGTGTCTTCTGTGTTTCTCTCCCGATCGGTGTAAATCGGTGGATGCTTTACCCAAGCAGTTCGCGCAAAATCTTCTGCACTTCCTTGGGGTTGGCTTTGCCGCGGGTCTCGCGCATCACTTGCCCCACGAACCAGCCGATGAGCGAGGTCTTGCCGCTGCGGTATTTTTCCACTTCCTTGGGGTTGGCGGCCACGATTTTCTCGCAGATTTGCCGCAGTGCGCCCGTGTCGCTGACCTGCGCCAAGCCTTCCTCTTCCACGATTTTCTTCGGCGGTTTGCCGGTGTCTTCCACCTTCACCACCAAAGCCTTGCCGGTGGAGGTGTTGACCGTGCCCTTGTCCACCAGGCGGATGATCATCGCCAGGTATTGCGGCGTGACCTTGAGTTGGTCGGCGCTCAGGCCGCGCTCGTTGAGCAGGCGCAGCACTTCGTTGATCACCCAGTTGGAAACCCGCTTGGGGTCGCCGTTGTAGGCTTGCAGCGCGGCTTCGTAGTAGTCGGAAAGCGCCCGCTCGGTGGTGAGGATGTCGGCGTCGTATTCCGGCAGGCCGTATTGCGCCATGAAGCGGGCGCGGCGTTCCAGCGGCAGTTCGGGGAAGTCGGCCAAAATGCGCGCCTTCCACTCCTCGTCCATCACCAACGGCAGCAGGTCGGGTTCGCGGAAGTAGCGGTAATCGGCTTCGGTTTCCTTGGAACGCATCTTGCGGAGCACGCCCGCGTCTTCGTCCCATTCCAAGGTCCACGGCTCGATTTTGCCGCCTGCTTCCACTTCGCGAATCTGGCGCTGAATTTCGGTGGCGATGGCTTCGCGCACGGCGTCAATGGAATTGACGTTCTTGATTTCGGTCTTGGGGTTGAGGTAGTCCGCGCCCTTGGGGCGGATGGAGACGTTGGCGTCGCAGCGGATGTGCGCCTTTTCCATGTTGCCTTCGGAAATGCCCAGCCAGCGCACCAGTTGCCGCAGGCGGATGAGGTACTGGGCGGCTTCGTCAGCCGAGCGCAGGTCGGGGCCGGTGACCATTTCAATCAGCGGCACGCCGCAGCGGTTGAAGTCAATCAGGCGGTAGCCGTTGGCGTGTTTGGTTTTGCCTGCGTCTTCCTCAATGTGCAGTTTGATGATGTGGACGCGGCGGGTGTAGCCTTCGGGCATGGGCAAATCCAGATAGCCGCCGATGGCGATGGGGCGGTCAAACTGGGTGATCTGGTAGCCCTTGGGCAGGTCGGGGTAAAAGTAGTTTTTGCGGTCAAAGTAGGAAACCCGCTGCACCTCAGCGTGCATCGCTGTTGCCAGCAGCACGGCCTTTTCTGCCACGGCCTTGTTGAGCACGGGCAGCACGCCGGGCTGGCCGGTGCACACGGGGCAGATGTTCGTGTTGGGCGGCTCGCCCCACGAATCGGCTTTGCAGTTGCAGAAAATTTTGGTTTCGGTGTTGAGTTGGATGTGGGTTTCCAGGCCAATGATGGCTTCATATTCCATAACGCGCTCCTTGTAAAACTGTGAGCGGAAACCACAGAGGACACAGAGAAAATACAGAGAACACAGAATTTTTTCAATGGACGACGCGCTTGATTTCCAACTTTGGTGCGCCGAAGTTCAAGAGCAGACCTTTGTGAAAGCCGGTGGCTTTGAGGTAATGCACAAGTTGAGCCATTTCACGGGAGGTAAGGCGCTCAACGGCTTTGAGTTCCACAATAATGCTCTCAAAGCACACAAAATCAGCCCGATAAACGTTTCGTAAGGGTTGCCCTTTGTACATAATCTGCAGAGCCACCTCACGCTGGAAAGGAACGCCGCCCGCTGCAGTTCCAGGGCTAAAGCCTCTTGATATACCGCTTCCAAAAAGCCAGCCCCTAACTCCCGATGAACCTCCAACGCGGCCCCAATAATCGCATAAGTTTGCGGGTCTCGTTCATCGCCCATTTTTCTGCCTTCTGTGTTCTCTGTAAATTTCTGTGCTTTCTGTGGTTTTCACACCTTCGCCGTAAACGCCGCGGCGTCTTCCACCGCGCGGGCGAGGCGCAGCAGGGTGGCTTCGTCAAAGTCGCGGCCGAGTAACTGCACGCCCAAGGGCAATCCCTCGCTATTCAGCGCCACGGGCACGGAAATGCCGGGCACGCCCGCGTGGTTGGCGGCCACGGTCAACTGGTCGGCATACTGCATCAGCACGCTGTCGCCGTACACCGCGCCCATGGGGAACGCCGCGGTCGGCGTGGTGGGCGTCAGCAGGGCATCCAGGCGATACTTGCCTTCGGGGTCAAAGACCGCTTCAAAATCGCGGCGGATGAGGGTGCGCACCTGCAGCGCCCGCTGGTAATACCGCTCGCTGTACTGCGCCGCGCTGACGTACATCCCCATCAAAATCCGCAGTTTGGGCTGCAGGCCAAAGCCCTGCCCGCGGCTCTTGCGGTACATCTCGCGCATATCGGCCACCCGGTCGGGCGTGCGGTAGCCGTATTTCACGCCGTCGTAGCGGTGCAGGTTGGAAGCCGCCTCCACCCGGGCAATCACGAAATACGCCGGAATGCCGTAGCGGTTGTGCGGCATGGGGACGTCTTCCACGATTTCCACGCCCATGTTGGCTAAGCGCTCGGCAGTATCTAACACGGCCTGTTTGATTTCCGCGGGCAGCGGCTCTTCCACCAGTTCGCCGCCCTCGGCGCGCACAATGCGGAAATAGTCGGGGGAAAGCCCCACCCGCAGGCCGCGGACGTCCTTTTCCAACGCCGCGAGGTAATCGGGCACGGGCACGGCGGCGGAGGTGGCGTCGTGGGGGTCGCGTCCGGCAATCACCTGCAGCATCAGCGCCGCGTCGCGCACACTGCGAGCGACGGGGCCGGGGGTATCCAACGACGAGCCGAAGGCAATCAGCCCATAGCGGGAAACCCGCCCATAAGTCGGCTTCAGGCCCACCACGCCGCAGAACGCGGCTGGCTGGCGGATGGAGCCTGCGGTGTCGGTGCCCAAGGAAAGCCAGCCCTCGCCCGCGGCCACCGCAGCCGCGCTGCCGCCCGAAGAGCCGCCCGGCACCCGGCTGGTATCCCACGGGTTGCGGGGCGTGGGCTTGAACGCCGAAGATTCGTTGGAGGAGCCAAAGGTGAACTCGTCCAGATTGACCTTGCCCAACATCACGCCGCCCGCGGCTTCCATCCGTTCCACGGGGGTGGCGGTGTAGGGGCCGATGTAATTCGCCAGAATGCGCGACCCCGCGGTGGAAGGCGTGCCTTCCACCACGAAAATGTCCTTCACCGTGAAGGGCACACCTGCCAGCGGGCCGGGGTCTTCGCCCGCGGCGATTTTGGCGTCCACCGCGTCGGCTTGGGCGCGGGCGCGCTCGGCGGTGAGGGTGATGAAGGCGTGGATTTTGTCGGGCTCGGCTCCGGGATCGCCGCCGATGGTGCCGGGGATGCCGTCAACAGAGGCGATGCGCTCCAACGTGGCCTCCAGCACGTCGCGCGCCGAAAGTTTCCCCGCCCGCACCGCCGCGGCGATTTCGTGGGCTTCCATGCGTAGCAATTCCATCATGTTTGTTTACTCCTCACAGCAAACCACAGAAGACACAGAATTGCCACAGAGGACACAGATTTTTTCGTAACTACCTACCCTGCGCCGAAAACGAGGTTGACAAGCAATATTCCAATAACTCTGCCATGCCATGAAACAACATTACACCTTACTCGCCCTCACCACTCCCCCAGAGCCTTGCTTCGCGGCGGCTCAGCCCCCTCTCCTCTCCCATTGGGAGAGGAGAGGGGGCGCGCAGCGGGGGTAAGGTGAGGGCGAAAAGCCACTGCAGCGCTTCTGGGTAGGCAATTACTTTTTTCCTGTGTTTTCTGTGCCTCCTCTGTGTTTTCTGTGTTACAGTTCTTCATGCGGAATATCGGGGACGACGATGTAACCGTCCTCGGTTTCGGGCGCCTGCGCCATCAACTTTTCGGGGTGCGGGAAGGGCTGCCAATGGTCTTCCCGCGGCGGGGCGCTTATTTCCCGCGTGTAGGGCACGCCGTGGGACGTGATGGGTGTGTCGGGCGGCAGGGGCACCGCTTCCAACTCGTGGATGGCGTTCAACTGCTTGTTCAACTCCGCTCGCAGATATTCCGCCTCTTCGGCGCCGAGTTCAAACGCCGCCAGTTCAACCAAGTGTTCAAACAGTTCAGGGGTAATTTCTTCTTCGGGCATGTTCACTCTCCGTCAAGAGTAGTGTTTGTGGATCGGTAAAGGTCGCCAAGAACGCCAAGAGCGCCAAGGGCACAGAGGACGCCAAGGGAGTGACGCCAAGGGCGCCAAGGGCACAAAGGACGCCAAGGGAGTAACGCAGAGACGCAGAGTAGGGGCGAGGCGTGCCTCGCCCAAAGACGCAAAGAGAGTGACGTCAAGGACGCCAAGGGCTCAGAGGACGCCAAGATTGACGCAGAGGCGCAGAGAAACGCAGAGGCGCAAAGAGAGTGACGCCAAGGACGCCAAGAAACGCCAAGGACGCCAAGAAATGCAAAGGCGCAGAGGGACACAAACCCTCAATTCCTCAATTCCTTAATCCCTCATTCCCTACCGACCTAACGCCGCAACGACTCACGAACTTATACCGATTATACCCGTTCATCCAGCCAACGGCGGGCGTAGGCTATGGCTTCTTCTTTCGTGGCGACCAGCCCTTCCGCTTGCGCCGTGCGCACCGCCTCCAGCAGTTCGCCGAGCAGGGAGCTTGGTTTGAGACCAAGTGACTGCATGGCATCGTTGCCATCAAGCAGCACAGGTGGGTCAACGACTTCATTGCGCCGCTCCCACCAGCCCTCAAGCAGGGCGCGCGCGGTCTCAAGGTGCGCCTGCCAAAGGCTGTGGGGCAGCGAAGCGCCGTACAACGCCAGCATGTTTGCCAGCGAAATGAGTACAATGTCCACGCCTGCGCCGCGGGTGCGGCGGTAAAAGCGGTAAATTTCGCCGCCGGAGGGCGGGCGACCGCCGAGCGTGAAGTTCATCGGCAAAAGGTGGTAGCGGGTGATGCTCTTCCAGCGGGAAATTTCATCGGCGCTGAGCCGTAGGGAGCGCCCACGCTCGGCGGCAATCTGCGCGCCACGCCGCGCGTGCTCATCACTGCCCTGTTTCTCCCCTTCCGCCGCTTTGCCGAGGTCGTGGTAAAGCGCCGCGAGCACCAACAACGCCCTCAGCGGGCGGTCGGGATGGCTGCCCGCGCGCAGGTGCTCGGCGAGGCGGTCGCGGTAACGCCCAATCCGCACCATCGCAAAGCCGAGCGCGAAATCCGCCGCCTTCTCTTGGTCGTATTCGGGATGAAGCGCCTCAAGGAGCGCAACCAGCCGCTCGGCAGTGTGCAGGCTGTGCAGCCACAAATCTTCGTTGGGGGTGGGCAAATGGGGCACGCCGCGCGCCGCATCCAATTCCGGCAAAATATGGGTGAGCGCCCCCAACTCGGCTAAGGCTTTGAGCGGCGCGGTGGGGCGGGGCAGGCTCAGGATGCGGAAAAGTTCGGCGGTAGTGCGCTCGGCGCTCACCTTTGGCAGAAAGGGAGCCGCGCGGCGCATGAGTTTTGCCGTGTGCGGCTCAATCCGAAAGCCCAAAAGCGCACTCAGCCGCACCGCGCGCAGCACGCGCAGGGGGTCATCCTCAAACGCCCGCTCGGAGCAGGCGCGGAGCACCTTTTCACGCAGATCGCGCAATCCGCCGGTGGGGTCAATTAGCCGCAAGTCGCCGTAGAGCGGCACCGCCATCGCGTTGATGGTGAAGTCGCGCGCCCGCAGGTCTTCCTCCAACGAAGCGCCGCGGTAGGGCGCAAAATCAATGAAAACGCGCCCGCGGGGCGATTCCCAAACCACCCTGCCGAAGCCGCGCTTGGCGTCAAGCGGGTAAAAAGCCGCGCCAAGGTGGTTGGCAAGCGCGCGGGCGAGGGCAAGAGCGCCGCGCGGCACCAGCAAATCCACATCGTAAAGCGGACGCCCCAACAGCCAATCGCGCACCGCTCCGCCGACAAGGTAAACCTCGCGCGCATCCGCAGGGAGCGCCGCGCGCACAGCCTCAACCGCTTCAGGCCACGGGCGCAGTGGGTATTCGTTCATTCTGCCTCCGTTGGCGGCGAAAGCGGCTCTTCGGGGCTTTCGTCTTCTTCCGGCGGGCGGTACTTTTCCAAATCGGGCACGGCGATAAACTGCAGGTTGCGGTAGTATTCGTCCATATCCAGCCCGTAACCGAACACAAATTCGTTGGGGATGACGAAGCCGCGGTAGTGAATGGGCACCTCCACCTCACGGCGCCCAGCCTTGTCAAGCAAAGTACAGACCTTGAGCGACTTCGGGCGGCGCATTTCCAACAATTTCAACACCTCTGAAATGGTGTAGCCGCTATCAATGATGTCTTCCACGAGCAAAACATTCTTGCCGGTGATGCTGGTCTGCAAATCCATCGTAAGGCGAACGCGCCCCGTGCTCTGCCGCGCTCCCGCACCGTAAGACGAAATAGCCATGAAGTCTATGGCGTGCGGCACGGTGATGTGCTTCATCAGGTCGGTCATAAAAACCACGCCGCCGCGCAGGATGCAAATCAGGAGCAAATCCTGCCCTTCGTAATCGCGGCTGATTTCCTCACCGAGTTCGGCGATGCGCGCCTGCAACTCCTCTTCGGTGATGAGCACTTTTTTGAGAAACTCACGGTAATCCTGCACTTTAGCCATTTCAGCCTCACAGGTTTGCTTTTGGGGAAAGGGCGGTGTTTTGCCCTGAGTTTCAATCCCGCGGGACGATATGATGCTTGCGGCAGCGGGCTTCGTACATTTCCGAAGCGCCGACAACCACCACGGGGTCGTTGTAGTGCGCGGGCTTGCCGTTTATGAGCCGCTGAGAGCGCGTTGCGGGCGCGCCGCACACCACGCAGATTGCTTGGAGTTTGTCCACGCGGTCGGCTTCAGCCATCAAAAAGGGCATTGGCCCAAACGGCTCTCCGCGAAAGTCCATGTCCAAGCCTGCGATGATGACGCGAATATCGCGCTCATCCGCCAGACGGCGCACCACATCGTTGATTGCTTCTCCGAAAAACTGCCCTTCGTCTATGCCGACCACAGTTGTGTCGTCGTCAAGGTAATCCCAAATCTGCTCAATTGAGGCAAGCGGGATGGCGGAAAAAGCGCCGCCCGCGTGCGACACCACTTCACGGTCATCGTAGCGGGTGTCTATCGCGGGCTTGAAGACTTGCACTTTCTGCTTGGCGATGACGGCGCGGCGAAGACGGCGGATTAGTTCCTCCGTCTTGCCGCTAAACATTGGTCCGACAATCACCTCTACCATGCCTTGAGTATGAACCATGAGCGCCTCCTAATGCATTTTCAAACAAGATTTCAGTTATTGTGAAAGGTGCGATCTATCGCACTTGTGGCAAGATCTTACCCATCCCCCGCTGAGCCTCGCTAACGCTCGGCTCATCTGCCCCCTTCCCTCCCTTAGTTCAAAGGCGGACAGGAGCCGATCAGGCCATTGTTTTTCCCGCCTCTCGGAGAGGAAAAGAGAGAAAGCGTGGTGTTATTTTGGCGGCGAAGCCGCCAAAATAACACATAACTTCCTCTTTTTCT
>JALUDX010000177.1:0-2866 GCA_027053355.1 Anaerolineales bacterium
GGGGATGGCCGCGGCGGATGGCCGCGGCGGGGCGGCGGCGTCAAGGCTGGGGGGAGGGCGTGGCGGTGGTTGCCCCGCGGGCGCGTTCCAGCAGGCGTTGGGCTTCCGTATCGTCGGGCGCGTAGAGGAGATAAACCCGCAGGTAGCGGGCGGCCTCTTGCGAACGCCCGCTGCGCAGTGCGCTCTGGCCTAAAACTTTGTAGACGGGCACCAAAGTCGGGTCCCGTTGCCAGGCCATTTGGGCTTGTTCGTAGGCTTTTTCGGGCTGGCCGAGGGCCAACAACGCCTGGGCGCGCACCAAGGGCACCCACGGCGAATCGGGCAGCAGGGTTTCGGCCTGGCGCAGGTCGGCCAGCGCGGCCTGGGCGTTGGGCGGTGCGGCCTGCAGCCGCGCCTGGGCGCGCACGATGTAACCCCAGCCGGAAAGGGGGTCGGTCTCCAGGGCCTGTTTTGCCCAGCGGAGGGCTTGCGCCGCGTCGTCCTGGGCCAGTGCGACTTGCGCCAGCCCCACCATGGCCGGCGCGAATGCCGGCTCGGCCTGGAGCGCTTGCTGATAAGCCGCGACGGCCTCGTCCCAGCGGCCTAAGTGGCGGTAGGCTTCGCCCAAATAAAAAGCGATGTCGGCCTGGGGCTCGCCGGGCATCTGGGCGGCGCTCTTCAGCCGCGCGATGGCTTGTTCCCAGCGGTGCTGTTGCAAAGCCCGCAGCCCCAGGCGGAAATCTTCGGTACGGTGGGGGGTGCTGAAGGGCGGGGGCGTGGGCGTTGCAGTGGCAGGCACCAGCACAGCCAGGGGCGTGCCCTTTCGGAGCGCGTCCAACGCCTGCGCTAAGGGCGTGGGCGAAGGGGTGGGTGTGCTGGTGGCGTAGATGCGCAGCGGCGGCGTGGGGAGGGCAGGAGGGTGTGCCTGCTGCCACAGGGCACGGCCGCCCCAGGCCAGCACCCCCAAGAGCGCCACGATCAGGGCGGCCCACAGCGCTTTGGCGGGCCCGCGTTTGGGCTTGGCCGAGCGGCCGTGCTCGCGTAGACGGGGCGGTTCCCAGGCGTAGGGCTGCGTAGGCGGCGCGGGGGCGACGTCCTCTGCAGCGACGGGCTGTTGCCCCAAGAGCACCATGCCCTGCCGCACGCGCGGGTCGTCGGGGGCCAAAGCGTAAGCCCGCTGTAAGCAATAGCGCCGCTCGTGCTCGGTTTCTACGGCTGCGCTCATCCACAGCCAGTAGGTGACCTCCTCGGGCGCTACCCGTAGCAGGCGGGTCAGAATGCGCCGCGCTTTCCCCTGCTCCCCTTGTTCTAACGCGGCAATGGCCTCTTGCAGCATGGCGTCATGATCAGACACGGCAATCTCCTGATTGGGGAAAGGGCAAGCCGTTCAAGATGCAGCGCCCTGGTTTTGCAAAATGCGCTGGTACGCAGCCCACACCGCGGGCGCTTTGGCCCGCGCCTCTGCGGCAATGCGCTCTTCGCTCAGGGTGAGCAATTCCCGGTCTCGCATCAGCACCTGCCCGGCCACGATGGTGGTGGTGATCATCCGTTCGTAAGCGCCGAAAATCAGGTGCCAGGGCAAATTGTCGGGCGTGACTGGGGTGTGGGGGTGAAAGTCTACCAAAATGATGTCTGCAGCCGCGCCGGGCGCCAACACGCCCAGCCGTGCCGCGGGGAAGTAAAGGTTCGCCAGGCGGCGGTTGTTTTCTATAAGCAGGCGCATCACCGTGTTGCCGTCCATGCGCCGTGGGTCGCGGGCCGAAAGTTTGGGCAGCAGGTAGGCAAAGCGGGCTTCTTCCCACATGGCGTGGGGGAAGCCATCGGTGCCCAGCCCCACCTGCACGCCCAGGCGCAGCATTTCTTCGACCCGGGCGGCGCCCACCGCGTTGTTCATGTTGGAGCGGGGTTGATGGGTCACCCAGGTGCCGGTTTCGGCCAAAAGGACGATTTCGCGGGCGTCCACGGCCACCGCGTGGGCTACAATCGACCGTTCACCCAAAATGCCGTGGCGGTGCAGGCGTTCTACCACCCGCAGGCCGGTGCGCGTCAGGCTGTCGTCCTGGTCGGCCTGGTGTTCGGCTGCGTGAATGTGGAAGCCGATGTCTGAGGGGCAGGCGTTGCGCGCTGCGTCCAGCGTATCGTCGTCCAAACTCAGGCTGGCGTGTAGGCCAAACGTCGCGGCCAGGCGCTGGCGGGGGGTGCGGTAGTCGTCTTCCTCCCGCACCGACTGGGCAAAGCGGACGTTTTCGGCAATGCTCTCGCGGGCCTTGGCTTTGCCATAGCGGTCGGTGACTTCGTAGGCCAACGCCCCGCGCACCCCGGCGCGGCGCACTGCCTCGGCGATGACATCTAAAGAGCCGGTGAGCGCGTTGGGTGAGGCGTGGTGGTCGAAAAGGGTGGTCACCCCGTTGCGGATGGCGTCGACCAACATGATCTCCGCGGAAAGGCGCACGGCTTCTGCGTCCAACGCTTGGTCGAGGGGCCACCACAGGCGTTGCAAAATTTCGGGGAACGCCTTGGGCGCGGCCCCGGGGATGGCCATGCCGCGGGCAAACGCGCCGTAAAAGTGGGTGTGGGCGACGATATGGCCGGGCATGGCCCATTGGCCGCGGGCATCCAGCCGCGGCTCGTTAGGGTAGCGCGGGAGCAACTGGCGGGTGGGGCCCATCTCGGCAATCACGCCGTCGCGAATGAGCAGCGCGTGGTCGGGCAAAATGCGGCGTTGGTCATCCCAGGTAACGAGGGTAGCATGGGTGAGCAGCATGGAGCCTCCAAAAGTTTGGGAAACACAGAGGACACAGAATGCCTACAGAAAACACAGAGATTTTGTGGTAACGGTTCGGCCTTGGGGAAATAGGCCGCGGATGAACGCGGATGATGGCGGATA
>JALUDX010000177.1:2966-8095 GCA_027053355.1 Anaerolineales bacterium
TGTGTCTTCTGTGGTTTTCTGCCTGCGTAATTGAGGTTGTAACGGTTCGGCCTTGGGGAAATAGGCCGCGGATGAACGCGGATGATGGCGGATAGCCGCGGATTTTGGGGCGCCAAGGTCGCCGGGAGAGGCACCTGAGTAACCAAGCAACCAGCCACCCAACCCTTTAGCCCCTCGCCTCTTCCCGCATCCCGCATCCCGCATCCCGCCTTTACTTCCCGCTTTCTGTGTCTTCTGTGGTTTTCTGCCTGCGTAATTGAGGTTGTAACGGTTCGGCCTTGGGGAAATAGGCCGCGGATGAACGCGGATGATGGCGGATAGCCGCGGATTTTGGGGCGCCAAGGTCGCCGGGAAAGGCACCTGAGTAACCAAGCAACCAGCCACCCAACCCTTTAGCCCCTCACCTCTTCCCGCCTCCCGCATCCCGCCTTTACTTCCCGCTTTCTGTGTCTTCTGTGGTTTTCTACCTGCGCATCCACGGTCGATTAGTCGAAGCGGGCTTCCCACGCGGCCGCGCGGTAGGCGGCGAACGCGTCGTCCAGCAGCCGCCGCGGGGTGCGGTAGGGGGAAAGGTCGGTGGGCAGGTCGGCGTAGGCAAAGAAGGCCACTTCGGTGGTTTCGATGCTGGGGCGAGCCTCCCCGCCGAGCAGGTCGCAGAGGAAGAGGGCTTTGAACGCGTGGTAGAGGTGCATTTTACCGGGCACCCGGTTGGCGTCGTAAAGGCCAACCAGGCGGCGGGCGCGCACTTCGAACCCGGCCTCTTCGTAGGCTTCGCGTTCGGCCGCGGCGGAAGGCGTATCGCCCACGTCGGCCCAGCCGCCGGGCAGGCACCAGCGTCCATCCGAAGCGTCGCGCACCATGAGGATGCGGCCTTGGGGGTCGAACACCGCTGCGCGGACGTCGACGCGCGGGGTGGCGTAGCCCTCGGGGCGGGTAAACAGCGCGTGCACGGTCTCCGCGGGCAACCCTCCGGCCTCTTGGGCAATGGCTTCCGCAATGGCCAGCAGATGCTGGAACCGTTCCTGCTGGTAGGGGTTTTCCGCGTAGTGCAAGCCGGTTTGCGCTTCGGCCTGAATTTGCCGCGCCCAGGCCAGCCAGCGCGGGGTGCCGTCGGGCGGTCGGGGCGGTCGGGGAGCGACCTCTGCGCAGGCCAGCACCGCGTCCTGTTGGGCTGCGGTTTCTACCGCGCCGGGGATGAACTCGCGCACCCAGGCAATAGCCTGCTGGGCCGACCAGCCCCACCGCAGGCGGGCGGCGCAGGCCAGCAGCGTGCCCGCGCGCCCCCGCCCGGCCAGGCAGTGCACGACCACCATTTTGCCGCTGCGGAGCAAGCGCAGCGTTTCTTCGGCAGCCCAGCGCAAGGTTTCGGGCGTTGGCGCGGCGAAATCTTGCCACGGCAGGTGTATCACTTCCAGCCCCTGCCGTTGGTAAAACGCAGGCAAATCGCAGCCTGCGAGTTCCTCGGCTTCGCTGCGGCTGGTCAGCACCACCACCGCTTCTACGCCCACCCGCCGATACGCAGGCCATAGCGCGCCTTGCGGGTCGTAGGGTGAAAAGGGCATGGGGCTGCGGAAGAGCGTGCCGGGGAGGTCGAAGGGGAGTTGGGTGAGTGTCATGGCGTTGGCCTTAGCGAAGAGGGCATGGCAGCGGAAAGGGTGATGTTCCAATGTAACTGTTCAGTCTTTGGAAAACAGCCCACGGATGAACGCGGATGATGGCGGATAGACGCGGATTTTTGGGCGCCGAGGGCGCCAGGAGAAGCACCTGAGTAACCAAGCCCCAAGTAACCAAGCGCCCTTTACCCCAACCCCTCGCTCTTTCTGTGTTCTCGGTATTCTCTGTGTCTTCTGTGGTTTTCTGCCTGCGTTATCCGTAGCGTCTCTTTGAGGCTGAATAGTTACGTTCCAATTATACATGAATCTCCAAGTGCCCAATCCTCCAGTGTCTCGGCGCCTTCCCGAAATAGAAAAACAGCCTGCAAACCATGCAGGCTGTTTGGTCGGGGCGCCGAGATTTGAACTCGGGACCTCTTCAACCCCATTGAAGCGCGCTAGCCGGACTGCGCCACGCCCCGACAGGCAAGCCGAATTATACTCAGCCGCCGCCCGTTTGGCAAGGTTTTTGGCGACAAGAAGCGCGGCAACGCGCGGTTTTGCCATACCCCCTTTGCCTGATTTGTGGTACAACAGAAGGTAACTGTTCAGCCACAAGGAAATAGACCACGGATAGTACTGATTTTTAGGTCGCCAAGGTCGCCAAGATAACGCCAAGAAGTGATGGCGAGCGTGGGCTTTTTAGTGTTTTTCGCCCAATCTGTGCTCATCTTTGGGTCTCTTTCGGCGTAATCTGCGTAATCTGCGTAATCTGTGGTTTCTTCTTGCCAAGGCCGAACAGTTACAACAGAAGTATCTTGAGGCACTGAGGAGGCAGAGCATGAAACTGGTCACCGTAGCCGAGATGCGGCAAATTGAGCAAGAAACCGATGCCCGGGGCTGGACATACGAGCAGATGATGCAGGCCGCGGGTACGGGGCTGGCGCACGTGGTGGCCGAGCGGCTGGCCCAAGACGCGCGGCGTTCGGTGGTTGGCTTAGTGGGGTCGGGGAACAACGGCGGCGATACCTTGGTGGCCCTCACCGAATTGCTGCGTTTGGGCTGGCAGGCCACGGCCTATTTAGCCCGCCCGCGGCCGCAAGACCCCTTAGTGGAGCGTTTTGCCCGCAACGGCGGTTGGGTGCTCACCGCGGAAGACGACCCCCACCTGCACACCCTGCGGCGGGTGATTGCCGAGCACGACGTGTTGTTGGACGGCCTGTTGGGCACCGGCATCCATCTGCCCTTGCGCGAACACGCGGCGCGGGTGCTCGCGGCAGCCAAAGAGGCCGTTGCCCAGGCGGCTACCGCGGTGGTGGCCGTCGACGTGCCTTCGGGCATCGACTGCGATACCGGCGAGGCTGCCCACGAAACCCTGCGGGCTGACCTCACGGTGACCATGGCCGCGGCTAAAGTGGGGATGATTCATCTGCCGGCGCTTTCGTTGGTGGGCGAGGTGGTGGTGGTGGACATTGGCGTGCCCGACGACTTGCCGGCCTGGCAACACGTGCAGCGTTATTGGGCCGACGCCGCGCTGGTGCGCGGGGTACTGCCCCCGCGGCCGCCCGACGCGCACAAGGGCACGTTTGGCACCGCGTTGGTGGTGGCCGGTTCGGTGAACTTTACCGGCGCAGCCCTGCTTGCCGGTGAAGCGGCTTATCGCAGCGGCGCGGGCCTGGTGACCTTGGCCGTGCCTGCGCCCTTGCACCCCGCGCTGGCCGGGCAATTCCCCGAGGCCACGTGGGTGCTCTTGCCGCACGAGATGGGCGTCATCGCGGAGGGCGCGGCCGACGTGGTGCGCCAGGCGTTGACCCCACGGGTCACCGCGCTGCTTTTGGGCCCCGGCTTCGGCCAGGAGCCGCCCACCGCGGCTTTTTTAGCCCGCTTGCTCGCCGCGGCCCCAAAAAACCGGGGGGGCCTGGGCTTCGTGCCCCCCGCGGCGGAAGAAAAAGCCGCCAGCAGCCCGCTGCCGCCTTTGGTGGTGGACGCGGACGGTCTGAAATTGCTCACCCGCTTGGAAAACTGGCCCCAGCACCTGCCTGCACCCGCGGTGCTCACCCCGCACCCCGGCGAAATGAGCGTGCTGACCGGCCTGCCGCGCGCAGACATCCAGGCTGACCGCCTGGGCGTGGCCGAGCGCTTCGCACGAGAATGGGGGCATGTGGTGGTGCTCAAAGGCGCGAGCACGGTGGTGGCCGCACCCGATGGCCGCGTGGCGGTGATCCCGGTGGCGACCCCGGCCTTGGCGCGCGCAGGCACCGGCGACGTGCTGGCGGGCATCATCGTGGGCCTGCGCGCCCAGCGGGTTCCCCCGTGGGAGGCCGCGGTCGCCGGCGCGTGGCTGCACGCGAAAGCCGGCCTTTTGGCGTGGGAAGGCATGGGGACGTCGGCCGCGGTGTTGGCCGGCGACGTGTTGGCCGCACTGCCCGACGTGTTGGCCGCGCTGGGGTATCGTTAGCCCCCGCGGCTGGCGCGGGCTTTCAGGCCGCCTCCCATTCCACCGCCACGCCCAGCAGGCCAGGGCCAAAGTGGACGGCTAGCGCAGGCCCGAAATCTACCACCAACGGCTCACCGGCAAAGCCCAACGCGGCCGCGGCCTGAGGCGCCCACGCACGGGCCTTGGCTTCGATGCCGCCGTGCACCACGGCCAAGCGCTGCACCGCCGCACCTTGCGCCCGGTTTTGCACCAGGCTGAGGACGCGCTTGAGCGCGCCTCGATACGTGCGCTCCGTGGCCACGGCTTTGGGCACGCCGTCGAGCAAGCCTACCACGGGCTTGACTTGTACCGCGGCCTGGGTAGCGGTTTCAGCCCCCTGGGTGCGCCCCGAAGCGGCTAAGTGCTCCACCTCGGTGACGGTGAAATACAGGCACGAGCGCGCCTTGGTGGCCTCGATGGCGGCCAGCGCCTCGGCAACCCCGCCACCCTGGCGCACCGCTTCCACCCCGTTGAGCAGCATGAAGCCCATCTGCATCGACGTGCTTTCGCTGTCCACCACGTGCACCCGCACTTGCTCGGCCACTGCCTGCGCGGCTATCTCGGCCGACTGGCAGGTGCCCGACGCCTTGGCCGTGACGTGTACTGAAATGATGTCGGTGTAGCCCTGGTCGGCCAAGGCGAGGTACAAGCGGCGGAAATCGTCCGGCGGGGGCTGCGACGTGGTGGGCATTTTGCCCGTTGCCTGCTTGTATTCGGCCAGCCGGCGGTAGAATGCTGCGGGGGGAATTTCTTCGTAATCTTTCAGGCTTTCTTCGCCAAAGATGACATACACGGGCAGCACGTGGATGCCGTAGGCCGCGGCCATTTCGGGCGGCATGTTCACGGTGCTGTCGGTGACAAAAGCGACGGGGCTCATGGGCGTCTCTCCTTTTGTGGGGAATGGGGAAAGGGGTGTCTGATGAAAAAACACCATCGCGGCGGGAAAGATGCGCCTGCTGGCGGCGGGGAACCTTGTGTTTCCCGACTGGTTGACTGACAAATCTCACCGCACGGTTTTCTATCTTACCCTCACCCCGCCCCCCTTTTATTCCCCCCTCCCC
>JALUDX010000178.1:0-1438 GCA_027053355.1 Anaerolineales bacterium
GCACCAAAATGTCGTACGTGGTGCGCCAGGTGTTGGCGGTAATGCGCTTGGTTTCAAGGCCGATTTGCCGTGAGGAGGCGACCAAGAAAATGCCCAAGAAACTGAGCAGAAAAGCCCCCAACAGCGGCGTTATGGCGCGGTTGCGTCGCATGGGTTGCCCTCCTTGCCCAAAAGCGAGCGATGGTGATTTGTAAAGAAATTATACACGGAATTGATTGCGCAGTTACTTTGAACGCACTTCCAACACCCAATGTCCGTAAATGGCTCCCTCAACGGCGTCGGTGATGATTTGATCAGCCTGTTGTTTGGTCATGCCTGCGGGCAATTTCAAGTTGGTGTAATACCCCGCCATACTGAAGTGGCATACAAAATCAAGGCCGGGGTAACGTTTGACCAACACATCGTGCGCTTTCTCACAAGCGGCATCGGCATCAGGCGGGCCGCCCGGGATCCGGATTTGGCCTATTACAATTTTGACGGAATGGGCGGCCTGCACTTGCGCGGAATCTACAGGGAAAGAAAGGACATAACAGCCGGGGCGAATGTACGTTTCGCCTGAAATATCAATGGATTTGTCGTCTAACAAAAGTTCGGTGGGGAGGAAAGGCATGTGCCTTGGCGTGGGTGGGTTGACGATACAAACCGATGCGTCGGCTTCCCCATTTTTGGTGGTGAAGTTCAACAATTTCATCGTAATCCCTTGATCGGTAGCGCCTCCCTCGCTTACTGGATTTGTTGGGATGCTTGGGCAGGGCCCCGCTGGAGCGCAGGAACGGATGATTACCCAAACGTAGCGCCCCATCCCTACGGGCACGATTTGGCCTTTGGAATTACGCAAAGTCCACCGTTCGCTATAAATGCCTGTCTTTTCAGGGGCTTTCATAGCAACAGAGATTGCTACCGTTTCTCCGGGTGTTACTTGCGTAGGTAATGGCACTCGCTCGGCAGACGCCAAAGGATGGCCTTGCACAGCCTCGCGGTGCAGGAAGTAAGCCGTGTTCCAGGTGGTGCTGCCGGTATTGGTCAGCCGCCAGGTTTTGATAAATTTTTGCCCGGGTTTGACAATGGTGTAGTCTTTGTAAGTTTCGCCCGAAAAGACGGCTTTGTCGTTTGAACTTATTTTGTCCCTCAGACTGACCGCCGTTGGGGTTGGTGTGGGGCTGGGCGTAGGGGTAGGAGATGGCGTTGGATTCGGCGTCGCTGTGGCCGTGGGAGCAAGGATGGCGGTAGGTTTTGTCGGCGTTGCAGTGGCCGTTTGGCGTGGGGGCAGGGTCTTGCCGCACGCGGTGAGCCCCATGGCAAGCAGCGCTCCAAGCAAAATGGCGCGTAAGGTTTTCATGGGACACCCTCTACAGGTTCGCGCGTTGCGCAGATTACGCAGAAAAAATCTGTACGCCAAGGGCGCTAAGAAATTAACGCCAAGGGCGCCAAGAAATTA
>JALUDX010000178.1:1538-26431 GCA_027053355.1 Anaerolineales bacterium
ACGCCAAGACGCCAAGGAAGGCAAAGGGCGCAAAGGGGGTAACGCCAAGACGCCAAGGAAGGCAAAGGGCGCAAAGGGGGTAACGCCAAGACGCCAAGGAAGGCAAAGGGCGCAAAGGGGGTAACGCCAAGACGCCAAGGAAGGCAAAGGGCGCAAAGGGGGTAACGCAAAGGCGCAGAGAGGGTAACACAGAGGCGCCAAGGGAGCAAAGGCGCGGAGAAAAAAATTCTGTGTTTTCTGTGCCTCCTCTGTGTTTTCTGTGTTCCTCTCCTCAATCTGCGCTAATTTGTGGATTTTTACCCACCTTTGCCATGGCGTTACTCCAAGGGGGCCTGGTAGATGCGGTTCCCTACCGCGATGAAGAGCAATCGCAGGTCGGGGTTGACCGCGATAGCGCTGATGACCCCCGGCAGCGGCGTTTGTGAGCGATATTGCGCCACGAACGCCAATTGCAAACTAAAGCGATACACCGCGTTGTGCGCCTGGTCAAGCAGATAAAGGGAAGGGTCGGGCGGCGGCTGCAGGAAAATCTGCGAAAAGCGCGTATCTGCAATGACCGGCCCCGGGCTGCGCCCTGCCCGATGGTCATCGTAGGTCATGGTCTCGCAGGGCACAGTTTTTTGTCGGTTCAGGCAGCGGGTTATTTGCCCTTCTTTGGAAAGGAGGTAGAGCCCGCTGCGCAAAACCACGAAATCTACCGCGGTGTCGATGGTGGGAGGCGCGCCGTTGCGGAAGAAGTTGCGCGCCTGACTGGTAAATTCGGCCTTTTCGGGGTCGTAAGTTAGGGTTTCGATGACTTTAGCCGGCGGATCTAACACGAACACCTGGCCGTTTGAATAATCGATGGCCATGGGTTGTTCCCATGCCTGGGGGGTGATAGACGGCAACGGCAGTGCGGACGCGTCGCCGTTGTCCCAGCAGAAGATCAGATGTTGCCTGGTATCCAGGCCCACCACGCCGGGCCCAGCCGTGCTCAGCGGCACCAAGGCGATATCCTGCAGTGCGCCCACCCGGGCCAAGGCCAGCGCCGAAACGGTATGCGAGTCGCACTGAAAAGCCTGGTCGACACGGTAGGCTTGCCCTTCCACTTGCAGGCGATATACCTTGTTGTTGTGCTCGTCTAAAGCGTAGAGCACGGGCCCCCGCAGCAGTAAGCGGGTGATGTGCGCGCCCGCGGGCAAAGGCTCCGCTGCCAGCCGAAAGGTGAGCCGCTGTACCCCGTCTAAGTCGTCCAGCGCGGCCTGGAGTTTACGGTACAGGGCGCGGCTTTCGTCCGTTTGTTGATAAGCCTCTGCGGTTTGCAGCGTGGTCAGGGCTTCGGCCAACGCGTTGTGGCGGGTGACCGGCTCTTGGATGGCCAGCGCCTCACTGGCCTGGGCCTGGGCGCGGGCCATGTACGCCTGATATTGCTTCAGCCGCCCGCGATGGATGAACACCACCATGGCCACGGTGACTACCACCAACGGCACCGCGATGGCCGTGACGGCCAAAAACGAACGGGGCAGGGCAAAGGCTTCGCCGACCGAAAGGCTGAGGCTGCCGCCGATGATTTTGCCCAGCCGCCGACCTAAGGTTTCCCCGGCCTGCCAGAGCGCCGCACCGGCCGCGCGGACTTTTTCTTGCAGCGCGGCCAGCCCGCGGCGCAACGCGCCGGGCCGGCGGGGGGTGTCGTCGCGAGGGGGTGCGGGCTGCTTGGGCTGGGGTTGCTCCGTGGGGGAAGGCCGCGGTCGCTGGGCTGGCTGGGGCCGCGACGCCGCCGCGGGCCGCGGCTCTGGGCGAGGAGGCTGCCGCGCGGCCGAGGTCCGCTTCGGAGGGGCCGAGGCCGTCGGCGCCTGGGGGGTGGGCTGCGGCGCCGCGGGCTCAGGCGCTTCTTTCCCTTCCCCCGGCAGCAGCACCGTGCGCCGAAGCCCCGGCTTGCCGGGTTCGGGTTGCACCAACACGGCGAAAGCCTGCTCGCCCTGGTAGCGCCGCATCCGTTCCAGCAGGGGGTTCAGCCCCTGGGCGGGATCGACGCGCAAAAAGGCCTCGTCCCACGCGGGGGGGAGGGCCGGCGCGACGAGTAGCGCGTCGCCGGGTTGCAGCCGCGCATTGGCCACGTGCAGCCGGGGGGCTTGCTCCAGGCCCAGGCCCCGCCTTGCAGCTTCCGCGGCATCCAGCCGTTGGGGGCGCCGCCCCAGCAAGCGGATAGACATGGGGCCTGCCGCGGTCAGGTAGACGTTGTCTTGCCGCCAGGCCGCCAAGGTGAGCCAGGCCACGCTTTGCTGGCCCCTGGCCGCCAATTTGCGGTTGCGCTGCAAGAAATAGGTGTTGAGCGCTAAGGCGAGTTCGCGCATGATGGCTACGGCCGAGCCTGGCGATTGGAAATAGCGTTTGGCCAGTGCGTCGAGCAGGCGCTGCTGCTCGGCCTCGGGCAGGGGGGCGTTGCCCTGCTGGTGCAACACGATCAGTAGGGCTTCGCGGCGGCGCATCCGATGCGCTTTGCCGGGCGGCAGGTAGAGTTGCGCCCCCTGCGGCTCGGCCACGGCCTGGCCGCCGCGGCGCTGAAAAAGGATGAAATGAAAGCGTTGGGACATGATGGTTCGGTCTGGCGGAAGATGGTGTTCCCTGAGGTTGTGTGGCCGGTCGGCGCGTCAGCGGCTCCGCATCTGGCGGGCGGCAAAGAACCACAGCGCCACCGCGCCGGCAATCAGCAGCAGGCCCAACAGCCCCAGCAGGGGTGATTTTTTCTGTGGGGGTTGTTGTTCCGGCGCGGCGGGTTTCGCCCGTTGCGCGCCAAAACTCACGTAGCCGGTATCCCCGGCCTGGAGGGCCACCCGCACCGTGGTGGCGGTGGTGGGGTTGTAGCCGGGCGGCACGCCCATGGTTACCAGATAGTCCCCTTGGGGCAGGTCTTCGAAGCAGACGGCTTCTTTGCCGTTGGTCTCGCCGGTGCGCGAAAGCCGTTCGGTGCGGTTGTTCAGGCTGACCGCGCCATCGGCCAGCAGGCGCTCTTGGTCTTCGTCGTAGAGGCCGTTGCCGTTGCGGTCGTCGTAGAGCAAAACGCAAAGCGTCCCCGCGCCGGGGCTGGGGGTGGGCGTGGGCGTCGGCGTAGGGGGCGTTTCGCCGTTCTGGAGGGTAGGGGTAGGTTGCGCCGGCCCGGCTACCCCCAACACCAAGATGTCGCCGGGGCGGATGAATTGGTCGGGCTGCAGGTTGTTGAGCGCCCGCAGTTCGTCCACCGAAATGCCGGCCACCGCGGCGACCCGCCACAGGGTGTCGCCGGGCTGCACCTTGTAGCGGATGACGCCATCGGCCCCGGGTGTGGGGGTGGGGAAGGGGGTCAGCAGCAAGGGCGGTCGCGCGGCCGCGGGACGCGCGGCTACCCCAGCCCAGGCCAACCCCGCGGCCAGCAGAAGCGACAACCAGAAGAGGGTTCGTTTGCGCATAAGGTGATTATACCCCGAACCCGGCGTTATGGCGCTCGCAGTGTCCAGAAGCGCCGCGGCCTGTAAGTGCTCACCCAGAGAACAGGGAGGGCATGGAAAGTATTTCCCATCGCAAGCGTTTTTTGGCGTGCGGCGCGCATCCCCCCAGCGCAGGCGTTGCGTGGAGAATGATTGCGAATGGCGAATGGCGAGTAGCGAGTTGCGGGTGGAGGAGAGAAACACAGAAAACACAGAGGGTAACTATTCAGCCTTGGCAAGAAGAAACCACAGATTACGCAGAAAGAGATCCACAGATGAGTAAGATTGGGCGAAAAACACTAAAAAGCCCTCTCTCGCCCTCGCTTCTTGGCGGTCTTGGCGTCATCTTGGCGACCTTGGCGACCTAAAAATCCGTGCTATCCGTGGTCTATTTCCTTGTGGCTGAATAGTTACCACAGAGGAGGCACAGAGGGCACAGAAAAAATTTTTTCTTGGCGCTCTTTGCTTCCTTGGCGTCCTTCGCGTATCGTTTTTCTGCGAAATCGGCGTAATCTGTGTTCTCAGTTACTCGCCCTTTTCTTGGTGGTCGGGCAAAGGCGTGCTGGGCGAGGCGTCTTCGCCGAAATAGCCCAGTTCGGCCAACGTGGTCAGCAGCAGGCGGCGGGCTTCGGCGGGCACGACCACGGTGGTCGGGTTGAGCGATTCCCCCAGATAGCGCGCCGCGCGGCTGCGGCGCAGGGCTTCTAAGATGGCCGGGTCGCTGACCTGGAGCACGGTGAGGGCGCGGACGCGGGCTTGCGGGCCGTAGGCTTCCCAGCGTTGGATGGCCTGAACCACCGCGGGCGGCACTACGGTGGCGTATTGGCGCAGCAACCCCAACACCTGTTTGGGCTGCAGGTGTTGTTCGGCCGCGCGAGCCAGGGCGGCCGCGCTGAGGCGGAAGTGGTAGCCCCTGCCGCTGGCATTTTCCCAGTCGGCAAAGCGGGTCAGGTGGTAGCGCACGGTGCGCGGGGTGCGCCAGGCGGCAAAGATGCGGCCATCGGAGCGTAAGGCCAGAGGTTCGGTTTCCGTGAAGGAGGAAGGGGGTGTCTGCCCGTCCAAGAGCGCCTTGCCCCATGGGCTGAGGCGAAAGGCGGTCGGTTCGTCCCCTTCCGCCGGTGCGGCCAGCGAGAGCACGCCCAGCCAGGCTAGCACCCCGGTGAGGATGAAGCGGAGCAAGGCGCCGTCTACGGCCCACCAATGCTCCCAACCCCGCAGCACGCGGCCGGTGTCTTTTTCGTAGATGCGCCACGAATCGAAGTCGCCGGGCACCGTGCGTTGAAAGTCGGGGCAACATTGTTGCACCGCGGCAATCAGCCCTTCTACGCTCCACCAGGTGTCGGGGGGCAGGCTGGCGACCCAATCCAAGATGGTTTGCCGCAGGGGGCGGGGGTCGCGCGGGGGCGGCGTTTCGACCTGCAGGCCGGGCACCAAGGCGAGGTCGTCGGTGGGGCTGTTGCGCCAGGCGTGGAAGAGGCGGGCCAGGGCTGCGCCGCGTGGCGCAGCGAGGAATTCGCGCGCGGCCTGGGTGAGCACTTCGCCTTCGGCAGAAAGCAACCCCGCGGCCTGGGCCAGGGCCTGCAGGTGGGCTGCGGTGTAAGGCCACTGCCCTCGGTCGGGCAGGCGCTGAGGGTCGCGGTGGCCGCGGCGCGCGGCCAGGTACGCGGTCAGGTGGTCTAAAATGCGGTCGCTGAGGGGGAGGGGATGGGCGGCTTCGGTGGGCGTGGCCGGTCGCCCCAGGGGCTCCGCGGGCATGGCGGGCGTGGCGGGCAGGTGGGGCAGGAGATCTTCGGGCAGGTAAGCAAATTCCACCGGCCCCTGCTCGGTGGGCAAAAACGCCCGCCCGACCAGGCCGGTGTACCACAGCACCTCGGCAGCCGATTGGGGGTGCTCGTGAGGCTTTTCTCGCTCGCGGCGGGCGGGCCCCATCTCGCGGAAGGGGCCGAAGCGGCGGGCGAAGTCGGCCCAGGGCATCTGCCCGCCGTGGCGTTGCAACGCGCGCAGCGCGTCGCGAGCCTCGTCGGGCAGGCGCAGCACCACGGCTTCGACCTGTGCGGGCTGCTGCATGGCCGCGGCCAAGGCGGTCGCCGCGGCCGGTGCGTCGGGCAACGGCCCTTCGACGCCCCAGTGTTGGGCGTAAATGCGCAGCAGACCCAGGTCGGCCTGGTGCAGATGGTAGCGCAGGTCAGGCATGGTTCGGCTTTTGGCGCGGGGGCGCGGCCACCCGCAGGGCGTGGGGCTGCAGGGTGATCTCCAGTTCGCGCACGTGGGTGTCGAAGCCGGCGAAAATTTCCCCGTCCATGTGAATTTGCAAGGGGCGGTCGGCGCGCAGGTGCATTCGGCGGAAGCGCCCGACGCGCACCGCGCGGTGGCGGGTGTGGGTGCCCTTGAGCACCGCGGGCACTAAAGCCAACATGCCGCGGCGCGAAACTCGCCCTACGGCCAGATAGTCGGCCTCGCCATCGTCGGGCTGAGCCGCGGGGGTGGTCAGAAAGCCACCGCCTTCCCGGGGGCCGTTGCCTATCACCAACATGAGCAGGTCGTCTTCCCACGCGAGGCCGTCGGTTTCTATGTGGAAGTGGGGCGCCTGATGGTTGAAGGCAATGGTTTGCAGCACCGCGGTGAGGTACATGGCAAAACCGCGCACAACCGGTAATTGGTGTGAACGGATGGTGACCACCGCGTCGAAGCCAATGCCCAAGGTGTTGTCCATGTACTCCACCCGACCGTGTTCGTCCTGGACGCGCAGCACGTCGACCGGCTGGGGAGGCGCGAGGAAGGCGAAACGCAGGGCGTCGTGGGGCGAAGGGGGCAGGCCCAGGGCATAGGCAAAATCGTTACCCGAACCCAAAGGCACCACACCCAACACGGGTCGCTGTTCGGGCGGCGTTTGCATCAGGCCGTTGACCACTTCGTGGATGGTGCCGTCGCCGCCTACGGCAATGACCCGCTCGAAGCCTTGTTCGGCGGCTTGGGCTGCCAGTTGGGTGGCGTGGGTGGGGTATACCGTCCCGGCCCAGTGCAATTCGCCGGCGGCCAATTCTTCGGCTAAGGGGCGCAGGTCGGCAATGCGCCGCCACGCGTGGCCGACATCGGCATTGGGGTTGAGGATGATCAGGGTTTTGGACATGGCGTGAGCATGATGCTGAACAGTGACGACGATGGTAAGATTATACAGCAGATTGTCGGCTGCCTGGGTGAGAAGCGGTGCGCTTTGCGCGCCCGAACGGCAAAGCGCCTGCGTGGCGAGGCCGCACGGAGAGGAGCAGAGCCATGGCCAAAGAACGTAAGCGGTTTTACGTGGTGTGGAAGGGGCGCCGGCCGGGCATTTACGCCAGTTGGGAGGCCGCGCGCGCTCAGGTGGAAGGGTTTTCGGGCGCGCAGTACAAGGGCTTTGCCCGTCGGGAGGAAGCCGAGCGTGCCTGGCAGCAGGGGTATCAGGCGTATGCGGGGCGTCCGGCTTCGCACGGCCGTTGGCGACACGCGGCAACCCAGCCCGTGCTCCCCAGCCTGGCGGTGGATGCGGCGGCTGCGGGGCCTCGAGGCCCGGTGGTTTACCGCGGGGTGTTGGTGGATGAAGAGCGTGAGGTGTTGTGCGGCGGTCCTTACCCCCTGGGCACGGTCAACGTGGGTGAGTTTTTGGCCATCGTGCACGCGCTGCAATGGCTGCACGAGCGGGGTTTGACATGGCCGGTGTATTCCGATTCTGCCGTGGCGCGAGGGTGGGTGGCGCGCGGCCGTTGCCGCACCCGTTTGCCGCGCACCCCCGAAAGCGCGCCCATTTTTGCTCAAATTGCGCAGGGCGAAGCCTGGCTGGCTGAACATCCGGAGCATTCTCCGGTGCTTCCCTGGGACACGCGGCATTGGGGTGAAATTCCCGCGGATTTCAACCGCAAGTGAGGGGGCGTGCGGCGCGCGGGTTTTGGAAATGGCGCGGGAAAACACAGAAGGCACAGAAAGGCCACAGAAAACACAGAAGGTCGTAGGGTAGGGGCGCACGGCCCTGCGCCCTTTTGGAAAGCGGCGCCCCTACGAAAGCCCGCGCGTTTTTTGGGTAAGTTGGGGGAACCACAGAAGACACAGAAAGACCACAGAAAACACAGAAGGCCGCAGGGTAGGGGCGAGGCGTGCCTCGCCCTCTTTGGCGCGCGGCAACACGTTGCCGCTCGGGTAGGGGCGAACGGCCGTTCGCCCCTACGAAAGCCCGCGCGTTTTTTGGGTAAGGCGGGGAAACCACAGAAGACACAGAAGGGCCACAGAAAACACAGAAGGCGGCAGGGTAGGGGCGAGGCGTGCCTCGCCCTCTTTGGCGCGCGGCAACACGTTGCCGCTCGGGTAGGGGCGAACGGCCGTTCGCCCCTACGACCCCCTTACGTTTTTTGGGACAGGGCGGGGGGACCACAGAAGGCACAGAAGGGCCACAGAAAACACAGAAGGTCGTCGGGTAGGGGCGAGGCGTGCCTCGCCCTCTTTGGCGCGCGGCCGCGCGCCCCCGCGAAGCCTCCGCAGCTTTTGGGCGCGGTGCGAGGAAACCACAGAAAACACAGAAGGTTGCACGGTAGGTAGGGGCGAACGGCCGTTCGCCCCTACGAAAGCCAGCGCGTTTTTTGGGTAAGGCGGGGAAACACAGAAGACACAGAAAGACCACCGAAAACACAGAAGGCGGCAGGGTAGGGGCGAGGCACCGCCTTGCCCGTTTTGGGCGTGCGGCAACACGTTGCCGTAGTCTGTAGGGGCGAACGGCCGTTCGCCCCTACGAAAACACCACGCACACACGCATGAAAGTAGGGGCACAGCGCCGCTGTGCCCTTACATCTTGGGCGCGGCGCGGGGAAAACACAGAAGGCACAAAAGCGCCACAGAACACACAGAAAGCCATGCGTAGGGGCGGCTTTGGGCAAGCCGTCACGTCCCCAAGCACCTTTTGTCGGTTCCTCTTGCGTGAAGGGGGCGATCAAAAAGCCTTTGTAACCGTTTGTTTACCTTGAGCCACGAAGATTTTTACCTGCGAAAGGCATAATGCAAGTGTCGAACGAAAGAGCAGAATGCAGGCTCAAATCAACCCTGACGGAGGTGGATCATGAAAAACGCAAAGACACTCAATTGGGTCATCGCTGTTGCTGGTGTGTGGGAAGTGCTGGCTCCCTTCATCCTGTCTTATTCGCAGACCAAAACGGCCATGTGGGACGCCGTGATCATCGGCATTGTGTTGGCCGTGCTGGGGGCCTGGGCAGGCTTGGCCAATGAGACGAAGACGGTGAAGGCACTCAGTTGGGTCAACGCCGTGCTGGGGCTGTGGCTGGTCATCGCCCCCTTCATCCTGGCCTACTCTGGTGTGGCCGCCGCTATGTGGAACGACATCGTCGTCGGCGTCATCGTCGTGGTCTTGGGCGTTTGGGCTGCCCAGTCCGTGCAGGAATAACGAAAGCCTCGCTTCTCCTTCCTCGTGCCAGCCGTGGCGCACCCCTCCTCACCTTGCGGCAGGGTGGGGAGGGGCTTTTTACGTCGGCAGGGCTCATTCCTTTGACTGCTGCGGTCGGGCGGGGAGCGTCAGCCAATAGCCGACCCCGCGCTCGGTGTGCAGGTAGAGCGGAGCGCGCGGGTCGTCGCCCAATTTGGTGCGCAGGCGGTGAACGTAAACCTTGAGGTATTCAGGGTTGTCTTCGGCCAATGGCCCCCAGATTTTGGCCATCAAGGTGCGGGTGGGGACGATCTTGCCTGCGTTGCGGGCTAAAATTTCCAACAGGCGGTATTCGGTGCGGGTGAGGGGAACCGGTTCCCCTTTGAGGGTGACGGTGCGGGTGTTGTAGTCGATCCGCAGGTCGCCGGCGACAAAGGGCTTTTCGTAAGCCTGCGTACTGCCCTCGATGCGGCGGAAAAGCGAGTGGATGCGGGCCATCAATTCCAGATGCCCGAAGGGTTTGACGATGTAGTCGTCCGCGCCGAGTTCCAGCCCGCGGACTTTGTCCAGTTCGTCGTCGCGCACGGTGAGGATGATGACCGGCACGTCGCTGAACAGGCGAATCTGTTCCAATACTTCGTAGCCCGACATTTCAGGCATCATCAGGTCCAGCAGCACCAGGTCGAAGTCCTCTTCGCTCAGGCGGGCTAAACCGGCGCGGCCGGAGGGGGCTTCTACCACTTCCCAGGCGGGTTCTTGCAGCGTGATGGTCAGGCGCACGGCACGGCGGATTTCTGGCTCGTCGTCAATGACCAGAATGCGCTTGGTGGCTGTTTTCATGGCTTTCTCCGGAGGGAGGATGCACGGTGCGAGGTTCGTCTTTGGTTTCCATGGCGAGGGGCAGGGTGAAGCAAAAGCGGCTGCCGCCCAAGGGGGCGTCTTCAACCCAGATGGCGCCACCATGCAGCCGCACCAGTTCGCGGCTGATGAACAGCCCCAGCCCCACGCCCGCTGTGGCTTTGCGTTGGGGGATGACGGCAAATTTGTCGAAAATTCGTTCCCGTTTTTCGGGAGGAATGCCCGGTCCGGCATCTTCAACGCAAATGCGTACGCTGTTGGCCTCGGGGGTGGCGCTGACCCGAATGTGCCCGCCTTCGGGGGAAAATTTGACCGCGTTGTGCAGCAAATTGCCCAAGATCTGGTCGAAACGCCGTGGGTCGGCCTGGACGCGCGGCAGGTCAGGCGCTGGTGCGCTTTCCACCTGCAAATGCTTTTGTTCCAGCACGGGGCGCAGCGCGGCGACGTTGCGCTGGATGCGGGCTCGTACATCCAGGGGGGTGAGGTGAAGGGTGACCATGTTGGCTTCCAGCCGCAGGCTTTCGAAAAGTTCGTTGATTAGGGTGTCGAGCCGCTCCAGGTTGATTTGAATGCTTTCGGTGATTTCGGCGCGGGTTTCGGGTGGCAGATCGGGGAGGCGATCCAGCGAAGGCCCCAGGGTTTTGAGCACGGTGAGGGGGGTTTTGAGTTCGTGTCCCAAGGCGGAAAAGAAGTTCGCCCGCATTTCGCTGAAGTGTTCCAGTTGGCGCACGTGTTCTTCTTCGCGGCGGTAGAGTTGGGCGTTGTGCAGCGCGAGGCCGGCTTCCAGCCCCAAGGTTTTGAGCAGGTTGCGGTCGGCGGCGGCGAGGGAGGAAGTGTGCTTCATCCCGACCATGAGCCAGCCGAGAGGGCGTTGGGTGGCTGAGCGCAAGGGCACGGCGAGCAGTTGCCGAACTTCGCCTTGGCGAACGAAGGAAGGCCAGGCAGGCTCGCCGCGGCGGGCGACCACCAGCGGTTCGTCGTGGCTGGCCCAGGGCGAGGGGCCAAGGGTTTCGCCGGGGGTATGGTGGTTTGAAGTGGATGCCGCGACCCGCAGGGTGCCGCTTTCTTCCTCCAGGGCTATCAAAGCGCAAGCCGCGTTGAGTAGCCGGTGGGTGCTTTCCAAGAGCACCTGGAAGACTTTTTCAGGGTTCATGCCGCTTTTGCCGAGTTCGAAGAAAATCTCGTTGAGAATGCGTTCCCGCTCCGCAGCGGCCAAGGCTTCCTGGCGTTCGGCTTCCTCGCGGCGGATGCCTTCCCCGAACAGGATGGCCGAAACGCCAAAGACCAGGAAAGCCACAAAGCGATTGATGATGATAATGAGGTGGACTTGAGGGCCGAGGAAGGAGCAAACCAGCAATTGGAGTGCATCCAGGAACACGAGGAGCACCAGCGCGGTTTGCCAACGGAAGGCCAGCGCGGCTTCGATGATGGCCATCAGAAAAATGAGGAAGAAAGCGCTCAGGTGGCCGCCCGTCAGACCGACCAGTCCCAAAGAGAGGATGGTGTCGCTCAAGAGCAGCAGCCACGGGCGCCCGGCAGCGATGGGTCGCTCTCGCAGGCTGTAGAACGACACCGGCACGTTGTAGGCCAGCAGCGCGATGAAAACCAAACGGGGGTCGAGCAAAAAGGCGGGCTGGGGGGAGGCCAAGGCAGGGAAGCGCACCACCCAATAAATGATGGCCGTCGCCACGACCATCCCCCAGCGGAGCGCCAGCAGGTAGGCGTCGGTTTCTTTGGGGAGGGGTTGAGCAAGATCGGGCGGTTTCACGGGTACCTTCCCGGGTGTCGTTTCCCGCGGCTGGCGCGTTCCCCCTGCGTTGCGCGGTGTTTGTCGCGCCCCTCCCGTGAGCCAACGCTCAGGGAGGGGCGGGCGCCGGTGACTTGGGACGCCGCGAAGGGCGTTCAGTCGCCGGCGAGCAGGTCGGGCTGATGACGGTGCCAGTCGGTGGCCTGTTGGTAGATGTGCGCGGCGTGCAGGAGGCGGGTTTCCTGAAAATGGGGACCCATGAGTTGCATGCCGATGGGCAGCCCCAGGTCGTCGAAGCCCACGGGGAAGGATACGCCCGGCACGCCAGAGAGGTTGGCCGGCAGAGTGAAGACGTCTTCCAGGTACATGGAAAGCGGGTCGCCGCTGTGTTGGCCGATGCGGAAGGCCGTGGTGGGCGCCACCGGCGCGGCGATCAGGTCGACTTGCTCGAAGGCTTCTTCGAAGTCGCGCTTGATCAGGGTGCGGACTTTTTGCGCCTGCCCGTAGTAGGCGTCGTAGTAGCCCGCGGAGAGGGCGTAGGTGCCCAACATGATGCGCCGTTTGACCTCTGGGCCAAAGTATTGGCCGCGGGTGCGGAAGAAGACATCCCACATCTGCTCGGCCTGGGCGCGCGGGCCGTACCGGATGCCGTCGAAGCGTGCCAGGTTGGCCGAGGCTTCGGCGGTGGCGATCAGGTAATAGACGGGCACCGCGTATTCGGTGTGCGGCAGGCTGGTTTCCTCGATGGCGGCGCCTAAGTCGGCCATGACGTCTAAGGCGGCGTGCACCGCGCGGGCCACCGCGGGCTGGATGCCTTCGGTGAAGTATTCACGGGGTACGCCGATTTTCAGGCCGCGCAGGTCTTCCCGGCCTTCCAGGCGCTGGGGCGGCCGGGGCACGTCCATGCTGGTGGCGTCGAGGGGGTCTTGCCCGGCCATGAGATGCAGGAACAGGGCGGCGTCTTCGGCGGTTTGCGTGAGCACGCCCACGGTATCCAACGACGAGCCGTAGGCAATCAAGCCGTAACGGGAGATGCGGCCGTAGGTGGGCTTCAGGCCGGTGACGCCGCAAAAAGAGGCCGGTTGGCGCACGCTGCCGCCGGTGTCGGTGCCCAAAGCCACGGGCACCATGCGCGCGGCCACGGCCGCGGCGCTGCCGCCCGACGAGCCGCCGGGTACCCGTTCCAGATCCCACGGGTTGTGGGTCACGCCGTAGGCCGAGTTTTCGGTGGACGAGCCCATGGCGAACTCGTCGGTGTTGGTTTTGCCCACGATGATCGCGCCGGCGGCTTTGAGGCGCTGCACCGCGGTGGCGTCGAAGGGCGGGATGTAGTTGTCTAAGATGCGCGAACCGCAGGTAGTGCGGATGCCGCGGGTGCTGAGCACGTCTTTGACCGCGAGGGGCAGCCCCAGCAAGGGCGGCGGGGTTTGCCCCGCGCGGCGGGCGGCCAGGCGTTGGCGGTCGGCCTCTGCCGCGGCTTGCAGCGCGGCCTCGGGGGTCACGGTGAGGAAGGCGTGTACCTGCGGGTCGAGGCGTTCGATGCGCGCCAACACGTCGGCGGTGATCTCGCGGCTGGAAATTTCGCCGGCCTGCAAAGCGTGGAGGATTTGGGCGACGGTCTGCATTACTCACGCTCCCCGAACACGGGCGGCACCCGAAACTGGCCGTCTTGCGCGTCTGCGGCGTTGGCTAAAACCTCCGCCCGGGGCAGGGCGGGCCGCGGCTCGTCCTCGCGCAGCACCGTGCGGGGCGGCAACACGCTGGCCGTGGGCGGGATGCCGCTGGTGTCTAACCCCTGCAGGCGGGCGACGTGGTCGAGCACGGCCGAGAGTTGTTCGCGATAGCGTTCGATCTCCTCGTCGGTGAGTTCCAGCCGGGCTAATTGAGCGATGTGGATGACTTCTTCGCGAGTAAGGGACATGATAGCCTCGATCGAGGGATTGGGGGATTGGGGGATTGGGGTGCGCAGGGGCGTTTTCTCTGCGCCTTTGCTTGCTCTGCGTCTCTCTGTGTCAACGCCTTTGGTGCGGAAAAATCCGCGTTCATTTGCAGCGTTTCGCGTTCGTAACTGTTCAGCCTTGGCAAGAAGAAACCACAGATTACGCAGATTACGCAGAAAGACATCCACAGATGAGCACAGATTGGGCGAAAAACATTCAAAAGCCAACGCTTACCTTCGCTTCTTGGCGGTCTTGGCGTCATCTTGGCGACCTTGGCGGCCTAAAAATCCGTGTTATCCGTGGTCTATTTCCTTGTGGCTGAATAGTTGCCCGCGTTCGTCCGCGGCCCCGAAGGACGGCTGCCGCGGCGCAAATTATACCATCGAGCGCTGCGTGAGGCCCCAGCGGGCGACGGGGCGGGCTGTTCCCACGCAGTAACGATTCGGCCTTGGCAAGAAGAAACCACAGATTACGCAGATTACGCAGAAAGACATCCACAGATGAGCACAGATTGGGCGAAAAACACTCAAAAGCCAACGCTCACCTTCGCTTCTTGGCGGTCTTGGCGTCATCTTGGCGACCTTGGCGACCTAAAAATCCGTGTTATCCGTGGTCTATTCCCTTGTGGCTGAATAGTTACCCCATGCAATTTTTTGTCCCAACCTTGCCAACTTTTTGCCCCTCTGCTATAATGCGCTCTGCCTGTGGGCGCGTAGCTCAGTTGGTTAGAGCGCATCACTCACATTGATGAGGTCAGGGGTTCAAGTCCCTTCGCGCCCACCACAACACACCCCGGTTGAGCCGGGGTGTGTGCTTTTTCTCGGCAGAGAGAAACCGCAGATCTCGCAGATCCCGCAGAAAAGTACCCATCGGTTGACACAGATTTACACCGATTGGGTGAAAAGCACAGAAGACACAGAAAACCCACAGAAAACCCACAGAAAACACAGAGACTTTTCTTGGCGCCCTTGGCGCCAATCGCTCCGCGCCTCTGCTTCCTCTGCGCCTTTGCGTTCATCCTTGGCGACCTGAAAATCCGTGACGCTCCGTGTCATCCGTGGTCTCTTTCCTGGGGCCGATTAAGCCTTCGTCTGGCGCAGGCGCTGCAACACTTCCTCCAATTCGGGAGGGAGAGGCGCGACAAAGGTGCGGGGGGCTGTTTCGCCCGGCAGGGTGATGGTGAGCCGATGCGCGTGGAGGAAGTGGCGCTGCAGAGGGATGGTGGGGCGTCGCCGGCCGTAGAGGGGGTCGGCCACTACGGGGCAGCCGATGAAAGCCAGATGGACGCGTATCTGATGAGTGCGGCCAGTGAGCGGATGCACCGCGAGCAAGGTGTGGTGTGGGAAGGTCTCTAAGGTGCGGTAGTCGCTGCGCGCAGGCCGCCCTTGGCCCGGGGGCACCACCTTCATCCGTTTACGATGCCCGGGGTCGCGGGCAATGGGGGCTTCGATGCGGCCGGTGGGGGTGGGCGGCGCGCCGTCTACCAGCGCGAGGTACGTTTTGTGCGCGGTGCGGTCTTTGAACTGCTGCTGCAGATGGTGGTGAGCGGCGTCGTTTTTGGCCAAGATGATGACCCCCGAGGTGTCCTTGTCCAGCCGGTGCACCACCCCGGGGCGGTGCTCGCCACCCACGCCGAGCATTTCGGGCGCGTGGGCTAAGGCCGCGTGCACCAAGGTGCCGCGCTCGTGGCCGGGGGAAGGATGCACCACCATCCCCGCGGGCTTGTCGACCACCAGCACGTCTTGGTTTTCGAACAGCACCCGCAAGGGGATGGCCTCGGGCGTGAGGCGCGCCGGCACGATCGGCGGGATGCGCACCACCACGGTGACGGGTTTTTCCAGCAAAAAGCCGGTTTTGGTGACTACCGCCTGGTCGACGGTGACCAGACCGTCCCGAATCCACCCCTGGATGCGGCTGCGCGAAAACGCGCCCTCCAGGGCTGTGGTGAGGAACTTGTCCAGCCGTTGCGGTTGGGGCGCGGCGAAGCGAAAGGTCTCGACGCGTTCGGGCTTAGTGCTCATGGGGCGAGAGGTCGCTGGGGGGAGAAGGGGTGAGGGGGGCAGCGGGTGTTTCGGGTTCCCCGCTTTCTTCTCGGTGTTGCCGCCATTCGTTGAGCAAGAGCAGCACCACGCTCAGGCTGATGGCGGCGTCGGCCAGGTTGAACACCGGGAACCGCCCCACCATGATGAAATCGGTCACCACCCCGTGGCGCCAGCGGTCGAGTAAATTGCCCAACGCGCCGCCCCACTGGATGGCGATGGCCCAGCGCACCAGGGAGCCGTAGCGGGCAATGCGCGGGAAGGCAAGCAAAATGCCGACTACATAAACCGCACCGAGCACGAGCAAGGCCGTGCCCCATGTTTGCCCTAGGCCGAAGGCCATCCCCCGGTTGCGCCAGTACACCAGGTTGACCCAGGGGATGGGAGGCAGCAGGGCGCGGGTCTCGCCCAGGGCAAGGTGGGTTTTCACCCAGTGTTTGGCGGCCTGGTCGGCAAAGGCGACCGCGCCGCCAATGAGGAGGAGAAAAGCGTAGGCAGTGAGTTTTTTGCGCATGGTGGTTTCCGTTGCCGTGGTGAAGGGGGTGAGGAAAGGGGCTCCTGACGGCCTTCATTGTACCGCGTTACCGCGCGGCGCGGCGGGCGAGGGCAGCCCCGCGGGGCAAAAGCCGCAGCGCGAGGGTTAGCGCCGCCAAGGTGGGGAAGCCCACCAAGTGGGCCACACAGCCGTGGCGGCAATCTGACGCGCCAAAACCCCGCAGGGGGAAGAAGGCGTCGGTCTGGGCCGCGAGGTGCTGCGCCCAGGCGCATTCCCAGGGCAGGCGAGAGGGCGGCTGGAGGGTCCAGCCCCAGGCGAAAGGCGAGGCCACGGCGCGCAAAAAGTCGATGTGCCAGCGGCGGTGGGGGCTGCCGCGCAGGTGCCGCCCCAAGCGGCTGCGGATGCCGCCGGGGCCCTGCGCGCTGCCGGTGTACACGTACCACCCCGCGGGGAAGCACGCTTCCCCCAGCCGGCCTACCTGGATGCGCCGGGCCTGGGGGAGGTGGAGCGCCAGCCAATAAGCGCCGCCGCGGGCGGGCAAATCGTCGAAGTTCATGCGGCAAGTATAGCACGCCGCAGGGCCGCAGAGGCGCAGGGAGAAAGCCCTCGATCCCTCAACCCCCAGCACATCAGTACCGCACCCCCAATCTCTCGCCTCCCTCACCTCCCTCGACCGCGAACCGCGCGGCAAATGAGTGACAATTGTCACTAACGCCATTCCTTAGCCAAGGGTATGATGATTAAAGCCGGATAAAAATATGCTTACGCATAGGTGTATAAATATAATAAAAGGAAGAGGCCATGGCGTTGCTCGCAGAGCAGGAAAAACTCATCCCCCTTCAGGCGGAAGTGTGTGCCGCGTTGGCCAACCCCCAGCGCATTTTGATGCTCTGCGCACTGGCCGAGCGGCCTTATCATGTGAGCAGCCTGGCCGAACATTTAGGATTGAGCCAGCCCGTTGCTTCGCGGCACCTCAAAGTGTTGCGCGAGCGGGGGTTGGTGCGGGCTGAGCGCAAAGGGGCGATGGTGGAATATCGCCTCAGCGACCCCCGCCTCATCGAAGCCTTGCACTTGCTGCGGGCAGTCTTGGAAGAGCACCTTACCCAACAGTGGCGTATTGCCTTGGACGCTGCCGACAAGGCGGGCGCCTCTTAATTTCTCTTGTAAGGAGAAGGCTATGGACAAAAAACCGACATGGTTGCTGGGCCTGGTTGGCATTCTCCTGGTGGTCATCGTGCCCATCTGGGCGTTACGACCAAGGCCCCCTCAACCCCAGGGTGATCCGTGGGCGCACTTGCCGAAATATCAGCCGCACGTGAATCACGCGTCCATCATCCAAGGGCCCTTTGAGTCGGGGCAAGATGTCACCAAGACCTGTTTGAAATGCCACCCCGACGTGGCGAAAGACTTTATGCACACCTCTCACTGGCAATGGCTCAGTGAGAAGGCGTTTAACATCCCGGGGCACGATCAGCCCGTGCGCTTAGGGAAGTTACGTTCCTTTAATAACTTCTGCATCAATACCGAAGGCAACCAGCGGGTGTGCATGAAGTGCCATACGGGGTATGGGTGGACGGAAGAGGCGCCGACCGACTTCTCCAACCCTGACAACATTGATTGCTTGGTGTGCCATGCTGATCCCAGCAAATATGGCCGTGGAGAATATGGCAACCCGGCCAAAGGCGTTGACCTGGTGGCGGCAGCCAAGAGCGTGCGCAACCCCACCCGTGCCAACTGTCTTACCTGCCACGCCTATGGCGGCGGCGGCGACAACGTCAAACACGGCGACATCAGCAGCGCGCTTTATCACCCCGACCCAACGTTGGACGTGCACATGGGTAAGTACAACCTCCAGTGCACCGACTGCCACCGCACCGAGCACCACGAAATCAAAGGCAAACTCATCAACCTCAACTACACCGTCGACCCCGATGAGCAAGCCCAGTGCACGGACTGCCACAGCAACGCGCCGCACCAAGACGAACGGCTGAACAAACACGTGCAATCCGTGGCCTGCCAGGCGTGCCATGTACCTGAAGTGGCTGAGAAGATCCCCACCAAAGTGTATTGGAACTGGGCCAGCGCCGGTCAAGACCTGCCGCAGAACCACTTCCACTACCTGAAAATCAAGGGCGACTTCCGCTATGTCAAAAACTTGAAGCCGATCTACCTGTGGTTCAACGGCAACGAGGCGGCGCGGTACGTGAAGGGCGACAAGATCGACCCGACCAAGGTCACCTACATCAACAAGCCCGCGGGCAGCATCGACGACCCCACGGCGAAGATCTTCCCCTTCAAACTGCACGACACCATGCAGCCTTACGACAAGAAATACCTGTACCTGCTGGCGCCGCTGACCGCTGGCCTGCCCGACGGTTTTTGGACGAAGTTCGACTGGAACCTGGCCTTCCGCGCAGCCGAAAAACACACCGGCCTGAAGTTCAGCGGCGAATACGGCTTTACGGAAACTTACATGTACTGGCCGTTGACCCACATGGTCAAGCCGAAAGAACAGGCGTTGCAATGCGCAGACTGCCACGGCCCCAATGGCCGCCTGGACTGGAAGGCTTTGGGCTATCCGGGCGACCCGATGGAATGGGGTGGCCGCTTTGACACCAACCACTAATGGAGTGTAGCCATGCAGCGGAAATTTATCTCCTTGTTGCTCTTTGCGGCGCTGGTCGCGGTCATGGCGGCGGGCATTGCCTTAGGGGCACAGCAGGCGCTTGCTGAGGAAGGCACCACGCCACAGCAGGCAACGCCTTCCCCCATGCACCCTGCTTACGCTTTGTTGGACGCGGACGGCAACCCCGTAGCCCAAAGCGGTAAGCCCGCGGACCTGGTCAAAACCTGCGGTGCGTGTCACGACACCGCCTTCATCACCTCCCACGCCACCCACCAAAAGGCGGAACAAATCGCCGGTTTCGAGGGCATGACCGCTTCCTGCTATCTGTGCCACAGCACTGCGCCTAATGGCGCAGCCCGCAAGGCCGCCCTGCAAAGCGGCGATAAGGCCTGGGCCGATAGCGCGGTGTTGCTGGGTTCGGGTATCTTAGAGAAAACCGTGGACGGCTGGCAGTGGAACGCCGCCGCCTTCGGCGCGGATGGCAAACTCAAGGCCGACTACGTCAACATCCACCAGCCGACCAACGCCAATTGCGCCCAATGCCACGGCGCAGTGCATACCGATCTCAAAACCCCCTTTGTGTTGGAAAACCCTGCCGACCAGTGGGTGACCCTGACCACGGGGCAGGTGATTTCGCCGCAGCGCATTTCGGCTTCGGGCATGAACATCGAAGGCAAGGAGGCCATGCCCTTTGCCTGGGATGTGCACGCCGAGCGCGGCTTGCAATGCGTGGACTGCCACAGCAGCGCAAACGCGCCCTCCGCGCGGCGTTATAGCGAACTGCCTGGCTATCTGACTTTCGACCCCCGCCACCCCGCGCCGGGCGAATTCCTGAAGAAGCCGAGCCACGTGCTCACCCAAAACCGTTGCGAATCGTGTCACGACCCGGTGGCTGCGCACAAGCAGTGGTTGCCTTATCTGGAATTGCACATGTCTAAGGTAGCCTGCGAGACCTGCCACGTGCCGCAACTGCACGCACCGGCCGCCGAGACCTTCGACAAAACCGTGGTCTTGCCCAATGGCAGCACGCCTATCGTGTATCGGGGTATTGTCTCCAGCGACAAGGCCGCACCGGGAGCGGATGCCCATGAGCCGTTCACCGTTTCGCACCAGGTGGTGGGCTTCCAGCCGGTATTGCTGAAAAACGCGGAGGGGAAAGAAGCGCCCTACAACCTGGTGACCACGTTCGAATGGGTTGCCAAGCAAAACGGCAAAGACGGCGCGGTCAGCCTCGACGATCTGAAGAAAGCGTGGATGCCTGACGGCCAATACGCGTCCGAAATCGTCAAAGCCTTCGACGTCAACGGTGATGGCAAGTTGAGCGCGGCGGAATTGGCCCTCGACTCGCAAGAAAAAGTTGACCTGATTGCCAAGCGCCTGAGCGCGCTGGGGTTGAACGAACCGCACATCGTAGGCGTGGTCAAGCCGTACCCCATTCATCACGATGTGGTGCAAAGCGACTATGCGGTGCAAGATTGCCGGGTGTGCCATGGCCCCAACTCGCGGGTTGGCAAACCGATGGCCGTGGCTGTCAGCGCCCCCGCGGGGGTAACGCCCACTTTCGACGGCGGCACGTTGCAAGACGCAGGCAAAGTGGTGGCCCAAGATGGCGCATTTTATTACCAACCTGAAAAGGACGCCAAACTCTATCTTGCCGGCCGTGACCACATCCGCTGGATCGACCTGCTGGGCGTGCTGGCCTTCGTGGGCACTTTGCTGGGCGTGATGTTCCACGGCGCGCTGCGAGTGTACTTCGCTAAAAAATATCCGCCACACCACGGTCGTACTAAGCCCGAATACCTGTACACCGGCGCAGAGCGCTTCTGGCACTGGCTGCAAATGACGGCCATTTTACTCCTATTGCTGTTGGGCCTGGTCATTCACAACCCCGACTGGTTAGGCGGCCTTTCCTTCCGCTACCTGGTCTTTGCTCATACGGTGTTGGGCTGGATATTGGTCGGTAACTTCGTGCTGGCGCTGTACTACTTCCTGGCAACCGACTACCTGAAGCAGTTCGTGCCCAAGCCGCAGGGCTTCTTCAGCCGGGCGTTGTTGCAGGCGCGGTTCTACATCCAGGGTATCTTCCGCGGCGAGCCGCACCCCTTCAAAAAATCCTTCTGGGATAAACTCAACCCCATGCAGCGCATGGCCTACTTCGGCTTGCTCTTTGGCCTGCTGCCCATCCAAATGATTACCGGCGTATGGCTGTGGGCGGCGCGGGTGTGGCCTGTGGTGGCTGACTGGTTCGGCGCCACGACCATGACCTGGGTGGCTGCCATTCATACGCTGGACGCATGGCTGATTGCGGCCTTCGTGGTGGGGCATGTCTACCTCACGACCACGGGCGCGCATCCCTTGGAATACATCAAAGCCATGATCACCGGTTGGGAAGAGGTCGAGGTCGACGAAGACGAGGTCGTTGCCTGAGGCCCCCGACGCCTTAAGGAGTGTTGACGATGGCTGAAAAGAAATCGTGGTTCCAGAAACTCATCGACCGGCCGAGGAAGCCGTATGCCAACCCCTATGTGGGCGGCGCGGTGCTGGGCGTGAGCCTGTTTCTCTCGCTGTTGCTCACGGCCAACGGCCTGGGCGCCTCGGCCATTTTCGCCCGCACCAACGGCTTTTTGGTCAACTTGTTCGCCCCCCATCATGTGGACCAGGTCCCCCAGTTGATCAAAGTTGCTGGCGGTTCCAAGAATCCCTTCAACAACTGGATCACCTGGGAAGTCATTGGTGTGATTTTGGGCGCTTTCGCTTCGGCGGTGTATTTCGGGCGCTTCAAGCCCGAAACCCCGCGGGGGCCCAAAGTTTCCGAAAAGGGCCGCTGGATCATGGCCTTCTTCGGCGGGATGATCTTCCTGTATGGCGCTCGCATGGCGCGGGGCTGCACCTCGGGGCAGGTGCTTTCCGGCGGCGCGACCCTTTCCGCAGGCAGTTGGTTGATCGGGTTGGTGATGTTCGCCTTCGCCTTCGCCACCGCTGCCGCGGTGCGGAAACTGTGGAACTGAGGAGGAAACCATGTTCCCTTTAGCCTCCATTACAGCGCTGGGTAAAGTTGGCCTGGCCATCGTGGAAATTTTGATCGGCGTAGGGTTTGCGATAGGCCTGGAAATTTCGGGTTTCAGCAATTCCTATGTGCTGACCGGGCAGTTTTATTTCCGCAACGGTCGGGTGATCAAATCAATGTTTACCGCCATCTTGGTGGCCATGGTGCTCATCTTTGGCTCGGTGGCGTTGGGCCTGTTGGATTACGATGTCATCTGGGTTGACCCCACTTACCTCTGGCCGGGCGTGGTGGGCGGTGCTCTGATGGGCATCGGCATCATCATCGGCGGTTACTGCCCCGGCACTTCCCTGGTTTCTTCCACCGCGTTGAAAAAGGACGCCTGGTTTTTCGTGCTGGGCGGCCTGGTGGGCACCTTCCTTTTCAGCGAAACCGAGCGGCTGTTCCACTACTTCTACAACAGCAGTTTCTATGGCCGGCTGACGCTGATGGATGTGTTCCACACCCACGCGGGCGTGGTGGTGTTTGGCATGGCGGTGATTATCGTGGCGACCTTCTGGTTCAACGAATGGGCGGTCAACAAGTGCAAGCGGGAAGATAGCGAGCCTTGTGCCACCCCGCGCTGGGCGCCCATTGCCACTGTGGCGGCTTTGTTGGTGGCCGCCGGGGTGTGGGCGATTTGGCCTACCTGGCAGCAGCGCTGGAACCAGGTCGCCGCCACCCAGGAGCCCCTGTTGCAGCAGCGCCAGGTGCAGGTGAGCCCTGCCGAAGTGGCGGTAACTCTCAACAAGACCAAGCCCTTGCAGACCGTGATCATCGACGTGCGTGATGATTACAGTTACAACCTTTTCCACCTGCGCTGGGCGCGGCACGTGCCTTTGAGCCAGTTGTTGGCGGCTGCCCCCGAGTTCCGCAAGATAGCCAAAGATACCCCAACGACCGTTTTCATCATCGTCGGGAACGGGGAAAAACAGGCCACCGAGGCCTGGAAGATGCTGGTGGCCGAGAAAGTGCCCAACGTGTACCTGTTAGAAGGCGGCCTGAACGAATGGATCGAAACCTTTGGCGAAGAGGATCTGGCCGAGGGCAAAATCATGGAAGCCAAAGCCGCAGGCGATGAAACGCTGTTGAATTATTACTTTGAGGCGGCCCTGGGCGACCATTACCGCTCGGCCGATATGCTCGCCGACCCCGAGAATGATGAAATCTTAGAGAAAATCAAAGACCAGTTCGTGCCAAAGATCAAGGTCAAAGGGCCTTCGGGCCCGGCGGGCGGCGGCTGCGGCTAAGCCACACCCTTGCGTAAACCGAGCCCCCGATGGCTGTGTGCCGTCGGGGGCTTTTTTGTTGAGCGCGGTGAACGGGACGCGTGATGCGGGGTAACTGTTCAGCGCAAACAAAAGAGAAATCTCAATTCCACAGACGGAAAAACACAGAAGACACAGGAACCGGGATGCGGGAAACGGGAAGCAGAACGCGGCCGTTGGCGTCATTTTGGCGACCTCGGCGCCCAAAAATCCGCGTCGATCCGCCATCATCCGCGTTCATCCGCGGCCTATTTCCCCAAGGTTGAACCGTCACTCGGACTCGGAAAAATTCATTGACTTGCCCAGACACTTCAAGTATAATGGCGGGGCTTTGCCCTGGTGGAGCACACAAGGGCAAGGTTTCGCGTTGTCTCCAGCAGGCTGAGAGCGCCTGCGCCACCCCAACTTCCCCGCGGCGCGGCCCCTTTTTGGCGGCGTAAGCGGCGAAGTGAAGTCGGAGGATCTTATGCAGTATGCCATTGTCGAGAGCGGCGGCAAGCAATACAAAGCCGTGCCGGGCAGCACCATCGAGGTGGATCGTTTGCCCCACGCCGAGGGCGAACAGCTCGAACTAGAACAGGTGCTCCTGCTGGCCGATGGCGACCAGGTGCGCGTGGGCACCCCCACGGTGCCGGGCGCCAAGGTCAAGGCCACGGTAGAAAAGCACTTCAAAGGCCGCAAGGTGTTGGTGTTCAAGTACATCCCGCGGGAACGCTATCGCCGTAAGCGCGGCCATCGTCAACAATATACCCGTTTGCGCATCGACGCGATTGAAGCCTGAGAAGAGAGGAGTAGAACCATGGCTCACAAAAAAGGTGGCGGCTCCAGCCGCAACGGTCGCGACAGCCAGTCTAAGCGCCTGGGCGTGAAAAAATATGGCGGCGAAATGGTGCGCGCGGGGAATATCCTGGTTCGCCAGCGCGGCACGAAAATCAAGCCCGGCCGCAACGTGGGTGTGGGCGGTGACTACACCCTCTTTGCCCTGGTAGACGGTGTCGTCAGGTACGAAACTATCCGCGACGGCCGCAAACGCGTCAGCGTTGAGCCGTTTTCTGAAAACTGAGCCGCAGACGCCTGCGGATGAGGAAAGGAACCAGCCATGAAAAAAGGCATTCATCCTAAATACTACTACGACGCCAAGGTAATCTGCGCGTGCGGCAACACCTGGACCACGGGCGCCACGGTACCGGTCGTCCATACCGACGTCTGCTACAAATGCCACCCCTTCTTCACCGGCGAACAGCGCATCGTCGACACCGAAGGCCAGGTGGAACGCTTCAAGAAGCGCCTGCAGCGTTACGAACAATACCGCCAGGAAATCGAAGCCAAAAAGGCAGCCCGCACTTCGCCAGAGCGCCCGCTGACCGACTTTGGCCTCAGCCAGCGCGCGGTGAGCGCCCTGGCCAAGGCCGGGATCACCACAGCCGGGCAGGTGTTGGAAAAATTGGCCGAGGACGCCGAAAGCCTGCTGGAAGTGGAGGGCTTTGGCAGCAAGTCGTTGATCGATTTGAAAAAGGCCCTGCGCCGCGAAGGCTATGCCCTGCCTGAGAGCGCCTGACCTTTTCCCCTTTTTCACCCACCTAAGCCGCTGTTCTCGCAGCGGCTTTTTCTTTTCTCGCACCGCAGAGCGCGGCACTTCCGCCCTCGCCGTTGCCCGACCCTTCTTGTGGCACGGCCCTTGCATTCCCTCTCACACTCGCTGCCCTTCAAAGGCGGATAAAAATATGTAGTTATTTTGGCGGCTTTGCCGCCAAAATAACTACATAACCCTGATTGACTGACAAAACTTTGTCCCGTGGTTTGATTGCCCGACGCAACATCCATCGCGCTCCCGCTCGTTGTTTCTTAGGCCGACAATCTCATCTCGTCAGGCCAAGGCTTTTCGAGAACCTCGCTTTTCATGCCTTCTCCTCTCCCCCCAAGCCGCCCCTTCGACTTCGCTCAGGGCAGCCTTCGACTTCGCTCAGGGCAGCCTTCGACTTCGCTCAGGGCAGCCTTCGACTTCGCTCAGGGCAGCCTTCGACTTCGCTCA
>JALUDX010000179.1 GCA_027053355.1 Anaerolineales bacterium
CGGCCACCGCGGGGTGCGCCCGCAGCACGGCTTCTACCTCCGCGGGGTACACGTTTTCGCCGCCGCTCACGATCAGGTCGGTGCGGCGGTTGACCACCCAGAGGTCGCCGTCGGTGTCCAGATAGCCCAAGTCGCCGGTGTGCAGCCAGCCGCCGCGCAGGGCGCGCGCCGTGGCCTGCGGGTTGCCGTCGTAGCCGGCGAAAACGCTGGGCCCCCGCAGCACGATTTCGCCGATTTCGCCCGGGGGCAGGGGGCGGTCGTTTTCGTCCACGATGCGGATTTGGGTGTAGAGCAGGGGCTTGCCCACGGTGCCGGGCTTGCGGCGCACTTCGGGGGGCGTCGCGGTGGCGGCCTGGGAGCACGATTCGGTGAGGCCGTAGGTGGTCGCTACGGGGTAGCCGCGGGCGAGGGCGCGCGCCAGTAGGTCGGGCGGGGCGGCCGCGCCGCCGAGGAGCACCAGGCGCAGGTCGGGCGGCGGGGGCGCGGGCACAGCCTCCAGCAGGCGGTGGAGCATGGTGGGCACTAAGGAGACCAAGGTGACGCGTTGGCGGCGCAGCGTTTCGTATAGCCATTCTGGATTGAAAGGGGTGTCGGTCGCGGGCAAAACCACCGCGGTGCCGTACAGCGCGCTGCGGAAGAGGATGTTCAGCCCGCCGACGTGGTAGAGGGGCAAGGTCAAAAGCCAGCGGTCTTGGGGGAGCACGCCCAAGCGAAAGGCGGAAGCCACGGCGCTCCAGAGGAAGTTGGCCGCGGTGAGCCGCGCGGCCTTGGGCGTCCCCGTGGTGCCGGAGGTGAAGAGAAGCGCGAGGGGTGATTGAGGATTTAGGATTTGCGATTCAGGATTTAGGGTGGGCGGCTCGCTAATCGCTAATCCTAAATCGCCACTCGCCACTCGCCATTCGCTTTTAACAACCACCACCGTTTTCCCCGCTCCGATCTCCCGCGCCTGCGCGGCAGTGTCTTCGGTAGCGACGATGTGGGTGACGCGGGCCAAGGCGCACTGGGCGGCCATTTCCGCGGGGGTGAGGCGCAAGTTGAGGGGCACGAGCACCGCGCGCCGCGCGCTGAGGGCGTGCACCGCGGCCACCGCGGCGGGCGTTTTGGGCAACAGCGCGGCCACCCGTTGCCCCGCGGCGATGCCCGCGCGGGCAAACTGCTCTTCCAGACCGCGCGCCCATTCCCCCAATTGGCGGTAAGTGAGCAGCCGGTTGCCCCAAATCAGCGCCGCGCGCTCAGGGGAGGAGATGATGCGGGGTGTGAGCCAGTTCATGGGATTTAGGATTTGCGATTTAGGATTTAGGATTTGCGGCTCGCCAATCGCTAATCGCTAATCGCAATTTTTACGGCCACCTCAAAAACTCATCAAAATCATCAAACCGCGGCGGGCGCTTTTCCAAGAACGCGTTGCGGCCTTCTTCGGCTTCGTCGGTCATGTAGGCCAAGCGGGTGGCTTCGCCGGCGAAAAGTTGTTGCCCCACCAGCCCGTCGTCGGCCAGGTTGAACGCGTATTTCAAAAAGCGGATGCTCATCGGGCTTTTGCGGTTGATGGTCTGCGCCCAGTCGTAGGCCACTTCCTCCAACTGCTCGTGGGGCACCACCGCGTTGACCATGCCCATTTGGTAGGCTTCGTCCGCGGTGTACACCTTTTCCAGAAAGAAGACCTCGCGGGCGCGCTTTTGGCCGATTTGGCGGGCTAAGTAAGCCGAGCCGTAGCCGCCATCAAAACTGGCGACGCGCGCATCGGCCTGTTGGAAGCGGGCGTGCTCCCGGCTGGCGATCGTCAGGTCGCAGACCACGTGCAGGCTGTGCCCGCCGCCCACCGCCCAACCCGGCACCACGGCAATCACCACTTTGGGCATGAAACGGATCAGGCGCTGGACTTCAAGGATGTGCAGGCGGGGCAGTTCGTAGCCGCCCACGTAGCCGCCTTTGCCGCGCACCCGCTGGTCGCCGCCCGCGCAAAAGGCCCAGCCGCCGTCCTTGGGCGAAGGGCCTTCGCCGGTGAGCAAAACCGTGCCGATGTGGGTGTCCAGCCACGCGTCGCGGAACGCGTCCAGCAGTTCGTCCACGGTTTCGGGGCGGAAAGCGTTGCGCACTTCGGGGCGGTTGAAGGCGATGCGCGCCACGCCGTGGGCTTTGTAGTAGGTGATGTCGCGGTAATCCTTGGCCTTTTGCCAGTCCGCGGCTTTGTGGATGTGCT
>JALUDX010000180.1 GCA_027053355.1 Anaerolineales bacterium
GTCTTTTGCGTTAACCTTGGCGTCCTTTGTGTCCTTGGCGCCCTTGGCGTCTTTGCGCCCTAAACATCTGCTGGCGGTAGGCTTTCGCCAACCAGCATTTCCGCCGGCAGTGGGCGGGCGTTGTAGGCGTTGGCCATGCTGGCGCCGTACGCGCCGGTATCCAGCACGGCCAGCAAATCGCCGGCCGCGAGGTCGGCGGGCAGGGGGACGTCGCGCGCCAGCACGTCGGTGCTTTCGCAGTTGGGGCCTACCACGGTGGCCGGGCGGGCTGGTTCCCGCCGCCGCACCGGCCAGATGCGGTGGCGGGCGCCGTAAAGCGCCGGGCGGAGAAGGGCGTTCATTCCGCCGTCAACGGCTACGAAACGCTGCCCCCACGCGTGTTTGACCTGCACGACCCGCACCACCAGCACGCCGGCGCGCGCCACCAGCCAGCGCCCCGGCTCAAAAGCCAAGCGCAAGGGGGCAAGCCCCGCCAGCCCGCGGTGGATTTGCTCGGCCAAGGCCGCGGGCTGCGGGTCGGGTGCGTTGGTGTAGGTGATCCCCAAGCCGCCGCCGAAGTTGACCTGCTGCACGGGGAAGCCCGCGCTGCGCAGCCGTCCGACCCATTCCCGCGCCGCGGCCACGACCGCTTCCCAATCCGCTGCCGCCAGCAGTTGCGAGCCGGGGTGCAGATGGATGCCCGCCAGCCTTAGTTCGGGCGCTTCGGCAATTGCCTGCGCCACGGCCAGCACTTGCTCCGGCGGCACGCCAAAGTGGCTGCCCTGCGCGGCCACCTGCAGGTGGGGATGGGTGTGCACGTCCAAGCCGGGGTTGATGCGGATGGCGACGGCCGCGGTTTTGCCCATGGCGCGTGCCGCGGCCACCACCCGCGGCACCTCTTCGGCCGCGTCCAAGTTGATGCTTTGCGCGCCCGCGGCGATGGCTTCCTGCAGCAGCGCGTCGCTTTTTGCGTTGCCGTTGACCACCACCCGCTCAGGGGGGAAGCCTGCGGCCCGAGCCAGGTGCCATTCGCCCAGGCTGACCACATCCACACCCAGCCCTTCGGCAGCCAGGGCGCGCAAAATGGGCGGGTAGCGGTTGGCTTTGAGCGCGAAGGCAATTAGCGCGTTGGGGAAGGCGCGGCGGAAGGCGCGCGCCCGCTCTTGCACGCTGGGGAGGCTGTAAGCGTAAAAAGGGGTGTCCTGTTTCTCGGCTAATGAGGGGACGGAGCGCCCCGCTATGCAAAGGGTGTGGTGACAGTATCTGAGGGTCATTTTCGTCGTCGCTTATTGGGAGGCCTTTTGGTGGGTTGACCGACCAGTCTCAGAGGGCAAGTTGCCCTTCAACCCATCTCAGCACCAGCGCGGCACGCTCCACCGCCCGGTGTGCCTCTGCGTGGCTCACTGGTTCCCATTCGCCCGGATAGCGGGCTTGAACGGCATATTCGGTGAGTTCAAAGGCGTCGTCTACCCCCTTTGGAACCTCAAGCCCGTGCTCTTTGAGCAAGTCTAAAAGCACTTCAATAGCGTGTGTGCGTGGGAATTCAACTCGGTGATGCAGAAGCAGGGCTTTGAGGGCTTTTTCGGCGCACTGTTGGGCGTGAAACGCTGCGTCGGCAGGCATCACGCCCTTTGTGCCGAGCGCGACTTGCGCCAGTCGCAAATCTGAACGGGCGCGTTGTAGCCATTCCTTGATAACATCTTCAAGTTCGTTCATACAGCACCTTGCCTTCCTGTAGTGCTGTGCGGTAAATCAACCCAGGCATATCCCCCAAACGCTCTATTTGCTCGGTGGTGGCGAGCAGGATGTCCACAGGCACTAGCAATCCACGCAGGGCGCGGCGGATGCGCAGGCTTTCCTCGCGCTGGTGTCGGATCGTGGGGAGGATGACGAGCAAATCCACGTCGCTGTCCACCTGTGCCGTGCCGCGCGCGTATGACCCGAAAAGGATGATTTTTTCGGGGTTGCAGGTCTCCACGATTCGGCGGGTGATTTCGGAAAGTTTGTCCGACGAGTTCATGGCTGTGCCTCTGAAGAAATTATAGCAGACTCACAACAACACCAAATACACCAGCGCGGCGGTCACGGCAAGGTAGGGCAGGGAGTAGCGGTGAAAATCGCGCCACACTCGGCGGTCGTTTGCCATTTTCAGGGCGATCAGGTTGGCCAACGAGCCGATGAACAGGCCGTTCCCGCCGAGGTTGACGCCGTAGGCGA
>JALUDX010000181.1 GCA_027053355.1 Anaerolineales bacterium
ACGGCGATGTGCTTTACACCCACGACGATGTCATCAAGGGAAAAGGCTACTTCCAAGAATTTGACCTGATGGACTGGGGCACCATGCTGGGCATGGGAGCGTACATAGGCCCCGACTTCACCACCGAGTTCCTGCACCATCGGGCGGAATTTCTCTACGACTACTACGCCAAACAGATGTTCAACAAACCCGCCTCGCAACTCAGCGATATTGAGCGCGGCGCGGTCAAAGAGCAGGTGAAAAAGGACTTCCGCCAGCAGACCACCCTCTCGGAAGGCACCACTACCTACACCGCGGCTTCGGCCGAGGCCTACCGGGAAAACGTCAAACGCCTGACCAACATGCTGGTCAACGGCGACAAGGAACGGGCCTTCCCCGGCGGCGTGATCACCCCGCAGGAAGCCAAGGAGATCGCAGCCTTCGTGGACTGGTCGCAACTGGTGGCTTCCAGCCTGCGCCCCGGCACCGACCGCACCTGGTCCAACAACTGGCCTCACGAACCGCTGATCGACCAAAACGTCGGCTGGTATAGCAACTTCGTTTCTCTGTGGGAGTTCCTGCTGTTGTGGGCGCTGACCATTGTGGTCGTCTACTTAGGCTACGAATACCTCTTCAACAAAAACGGGAAAGAAAAACTGGAGCCCACCCTCAAGGTGACTTCGCTGTTCCCCTCGCAGAAGAAACTGCTGAAATACATCCCCATTGTTTCCGGCTTCTTCTTGCTGCAACTCATCATCGGCGGCTACCTGGCGCACCTCTACGCCGACCCCACCGCGAACTTCGTGGTGTCGCAGAAACTGTTGCCTTTCAACGTCATCCGCTCGCTGCACACCCAGATCGCCATCCTGTGGGTTGCCATCGGCTGGCTGGTGGGCGGCTTGCTCATCGCCCCGTGGGTGGCTCAGAAAGACCACAAATACCCCTGGCTGGTGGATGTGCTCTGGGCTGCGCTGGTGGTCGTCGGCCTCGGCGCGGTGGCCGGCCTTTACCTGGGCGCCACCGGCCACCTGCGCGAGACCTGGTTCTGGTTCGGCAACGAAGGCCGCGAACTCATCAACTTAGGCCGTTTCTGGGACATCGGCCTGGTGGTCGGCTTAGTGTTCTGGTTCCTGCTGATCGTTTCGCTCATCCGCAAGAGCGCCACCAACAACCCCTTGGTGGGCACCATCATCTGGTCAGCCTTCGCCATCGCCACCCTCTACATCGCGGGCATGATGCCCCTGACCAAGGTGATGCCCAACTTCACGGTGGACGATTACTACCGCTGGTGGGTGATTCACCTCTGGGTGGAACTCACCTTTGAGTTGTTCGCCGCGGGCGTGTTAGCCTTCTTCACGGTCTCCTTGGGGCTGATTTCCCACAAGACCGCGGTGCGGGTGATGTTCTTTGAACTCTTCCTCATCATGCTCAGCGGCACGTTGGGCGTCGGCCACCACTACTTCTGGCAGGGGCTGGATGAACACTGGATCGCCATCGGCGGCATTTTCTCCGCGCTGGAACCTCTGCCGTTGGCGCTGATGATCGTGGAAGCCCTGAAAAACCAGCGAGAAAAAGTCCACAGTGGCGAAGATTTCGCATTCAAGACGCCCTTCATGTGGATTGCCGGTTCTGCCATCCTCAACTGGGTAGGCGCCGGTTTCTTGGGCATGGTGATCAACACCCCGACCATCAGTTACTACTCCCACGGCACATACCTCATCATGCCCCACGGCCACGTGGCGCTGCTGGGCGCGTTCGGCTACATCTCCCTGGCCTTCATCTACCTGACCGCCCGCGCCAACGCCTTGGCCAACAACTACCCGTGGGATGACAAACTCAGCGCCCTCGGTTTCTGGAGCCTGACCATTGGCGTGCTGCTGTTTGCCGTGCCCACCTACATCATCGGCGCGCACCAAACGCATCTGTCTATGGAAATCGGCTACTACTTCACCCGCACCCGCGAGGCGCTGCAAGGCATGAGCCTGTGGATGTGGATCCGCCTGATTCCCGACGGCTTGATGCTGCTGGGCGGCGCGATCATCTTCTACGACCTGCTGAAGAAGACCTACTTCAGCAAACCAGTGCGGTCGTAGCCTCCCTTTCGGCCCAACGACAACGGCGCGCGGATCACCGCGCGCCGTTGTTTTTCCATAACTGTTCAGCCCCAACGAGAAACTGCAACGATGCAGGCGGAAAAACACAGAAGACAC
>JALUDX010000182.1 GCA_027053355.1 Anaerolineales bacterium
CCCAGCCCGCCCGCGCCCCCCGCGCTCACCCCCGCCCAGGCCGAGGCGTGGGCTGTGGCGCGCGAGCGCGTGCGCCAGGCCATTCAAGGGCAGACGCCCCAGGCGGTGCTGCTTCACGGCGTTACAGGCAGCGGCAAGACCGAAATTTACCTTCGCGCCACTGCCGAAGCCCTGCGCGGCGGCGGGCAGGCGCTCATTCTGGTGCCCGAAATCGCACTCACCCCCCAGACCGTGCAACGGTTCCGCGCCCGCTTTGCCGGTCGGGTGGGCGTCTTGCATTCCAACCTCAGCGAAGGCGAACGCTTGGATACCTGGCTGCGGGTGCGCTCCGGCGAAATTGGGGTGCTCATCGGTGCGCGGAGTGCGCTTTTTGCCCCCTTCTCGCGGCTAAGGCTGATCGTGGTCGACGAGTGCCACGAAGAGGCCTACTACGAAAACGAGCGCCAGCCGCACTACCACGCGCGGCAACTGGCGCTGCTGTACGGCCAAATCGCGCCGGCTGCGGTGCTTTTGGGCAGCGCTACCCCCGCGGTGGCCACCTTCGCCCAGGCACGGCGGGGGCGGTTGACCTTGCTTTCGCTGCCCACCCGCATCTTAGCCCACCAGAGCAGCCTCCGCGCGCGGCCGGCGGCTGCGCCGCGCTTTCGGCCCGCGGGCGGCGACGCGCTGGCCGCAGACCTGCCGCCGGTCCAAGTGGTGGACATGCGCGCGGAACTGCGCAGCGGTCATACCGGCATCTTCAGTCGCCCGCTGCTGCAAGGGCTGGACACCGTGCTCCAACGGCAGGAGCAGGCCATCCTCTTCCTCAACCGCCGCGGCAGTGCGCCGTATGTGTTTTGCCGTGATTGTGGGCACGTGATGCGCTGCCCGCGCTGCGACATCCCCCTCACCTATCACCAAAGCGAACGCCAATTGGTGTGCCACCATTGCGGTTACCACCGCGGCCTGCCCAACCGCTGCCCCGTATGCGGCGGCGAGCGGCTGCGGCCGTATGGCGCGGGCACCGAACGGGTCGAAGCCGAAGTGCACCGCCTGTTCCCCCAGGCGCGCACCCTGCGGTGGGATGCGGACACCACCCGCACCCGCGGCGGCCATCAGGCCATTTTAGAGCAATTCGCCGCCCACCGCGCCGACGTCCTCATCGGCACCCAAATGCTGGCCAAGGGGCTCGACCTGCCCCTGGTGACTTTGGTGGGCATTGTGTTGGCTGATGTGGGGCTGACGCTGCCCGACTATCGGGCTGCAGAACGGGGCTTTCAACTGCTCACCCAGGTGGCCGGCCGCGCGGGCCGCAGCCCCTTGGGCGGGCGGGTAGTGTTGCAAACCTACATGCCCAACCACTACGCCATCCGCGCGGCCGCACGGCACGATTTTTTGGGCTTTTATCGGCAAGAACTGGCCTACCGCCGCCGGTTGGGCTACCCTCCTTACGCCCAACTGGTGCGGCTTCGCCTGCGGGGGTGGAAAGCGGAACGGCTGGAAGAAGAAGCCCGCCGCCTGGCAGCGCAAATTCGCCAATGGCTCGACGCGGGGCAACACGCGGCCACGCAAATCATCGGGCCGGCGCCGTGCTTTTTCGCGCGGGAAGGGGGGCGCTTCTGCTGGCATCTCATTCTGCGCGGCCCAGAGCCCGCCGCTGTGCTCCGCGGCCGCCGCCTTGCCCCTTGGGACATCGCGGTCAACCCGCCCAGCCTGCTCTGAAAGCCCCGGCCTCACAACGCTGGGCGCCGACCCGCCCCACCGCTATCTTCACCCCAAATTAAGCGAGGTATGCTAAGATAGAAACACAGTAATTACCTACCCAGAAGCGCTGCAGTGGCTTTTCGCCCTCACCTTACCCCCGCTGCGCGCCCCCTCTCCTCTCCCATTGGGAGAGGAGAGGGGGCTGAGCCGCTCCCCTGAGTGAAGACGAAGGGGGCGGCTCTGGGGGAGTGGTGAGGGCAAGCAAGGTGTAATGTTGTTTCATGGCATGGCAGAGTTATTGGAATATTGCTTGTCAACCTCGTTTTCGGCGCAGGGTAGGTAGTTACGAAACACAGCCCTTTTTTCTGGCTCCAAGGAGGTGTTATGAGTGCCGAACTTGACCTACACACCAAAAATCTGGAACTCAGCGATCGCCTGCGAGACTATGTGGAACGCAAAGTTCCCAAACTCACCCGTTACATCCGCGGCATTGAAAGCACCCGAGTCGACCTGAAGCACGAGCCTTCAGCCCGCAACGCGCAGGATCGCTATGTCGCGCAGATCACCGTGCGCGGCAAGCGGTTCATCTTGCGCGCGGAAGAACGGGCCGATGACATCATGACCGCGCTCAACGCAGCCTTAGACAACATGCAACGGCGCATCCGCCGGTACAAAGGCCGCCACTACCGCGACCGCGGCGAAGAACCGGTGGCCGCGCCCCCGCTGGAGCCCGAACACGAGGAAGAGCCGCCCCTGATCGCCCGCCGTAAACGCTTTGCCCTCTCGCCCATGGACGAGCAGGAAGCCATCGAGCAAATGGAACTGCTGGGGCACAATTTCTTCGTGTTCTACAACGCCCATACCGACCAGATCAACGTGCTTTACCGTCGCCGGGACGGCACTTACGGCCTGATCGAGCCGGAACTCAGTTGACCCCCTTTTCGACCCTTCGACGCCCCGCACCGCGCGGGGCGTTTTTTGTATGCTGGGCAGCAACCGTTCAGCCAAGTGGATGTTTTTCTGCGCAATCTGAGGGCCCATCGGCCACGGGGCTATGGCTGGATCAGCCCTTGCGCCAGCAGATCACCCACTTCCGCAGCCCGCTGCAGACGGCCTGGCGAGATGGCCTGGGGGTCGAGCACCTGAATGCGCAGCGCCGCGGGTTGAGTGGCGCGGTCGGGGTTCTCCCACAGGGCCTGCAAACCGCCCTGGATGTCGGTGGTAATCACCGCGGCAAAGGCCGAGCGCTGCTCAGGGGATGGCTCGGCTAAGGCCAGCAAGGTCAGTCCCTGGGCCGGCTGAGGGTTCTGGCCCCAAAAAGCCAAAGCCTGGGGGCTGAGGGCCACCGTGCGCACCCGCGTCTGCAACAGGCGCTGCCAGGTGGCGCGCCGGCTCTCGACATCGCCGGCGGAAGGCGCCAACACGAACTGCGGGTAAGCCAAAAAAGGCGGCTGCAAAGGCCGACACAGGCCGCAAAAATAGCGGCCGCCGTGCACAAAGGCCTCGGCCAGGGCTTCTTCCTGGTCGCTGCCCCAGAAGCCTACCCGCCAATTTTTGGTGAGCATAGCAGCCAGCGCGCCGGCGAGAAAGGCGCGCTGGGGCAGGCTCGCGTGGTTCAGCCGCAGCACCTGCACGCCCTGGGGCGAGAGGTCGGGCGGCAAGGCGAGGGCCAACCGCCGCGGCGCGCCCTGGGGCGGCGCCACGGCCACGCCCACCGCCACCCCGGTTTGCGGAGGAAGCGCGGTGTCTGCGCTGGCCTGCTGATAGCGCCAGCCTTGCGCCTGCGCCAGGCCGCGCAGCCATGCGGCGGCCGCGCCGGTCACCTCGGCTGGCGCGCCTTCCCCCACCAGCAACACCGCGGTAGGCGGCGCGGGGGTGGGGGTCGCCGTGGGCGGGAGGGTAGGCGGCGTGGTCGCCGTAGGCGCCGGCGACGGCGTGGCCGTGGCTGCGGGGGTGGCCGCGGCAGGACGACACCCAGCCAGCGCCATTCCCCAAAAGGTCACAACCACGGCTATCCAAAGGAGGCGTTTCGTATATTGGTGCATAGGGTATAATTATAAACGAACTTCGCACCATCGCTTTGCATACCTTCACCATGAACTTACCTCGCAGTCAAACGCCCCCCGAAGACCCCCGCAATCTCTCGCCTGCCCGGCGGCGGCGGGCTCGGCGCGCGCTCGCACCCTTGGACGCGGCCGAACGGGATGCTTTTTGGAACCAAACCGCCCACCGTGCCGAGCCTTCGGTGGACTTCTTCCTGTTCTTGAGTTTGGCCGCGATTGTGTGGGCGGTAGGGTTGAGTTTGGACGCCCCCGCGCTGTTATTGCTTGGCGCGCTTCTTGCACCTATGATGGCGCCGGTGGTCGGCCTGGGGCTGGGCATTGTCACCGGCAGCGCCCGCTTCTTTGTTCGCGTGCTGGGGGGCGTGGCGGTGGCCGCGGTGCTCGCTTTTGCGTTGGGTGCGCTGGGCGGGGCCGCTGCCCGCCTCTGGCTGCCTGCGACACTCCAACAGGCGCCTTTGCACGCCCATTTGGGGCTGTGGCACTTTGTAGCCCTGGCCGTGGTTTCGGGTTGGGCCGCAGTGGCTTTGGTCAGGCGCCCCGCCGCTATGGTGGTGCCGGGTGTTGGGCTGGCCTACGAAGTGTTTTTACCCGTGGTCACCGCGGGGTTTGGCCTAACCAGCGGCGCGGCGCATCTCTTCCCCGATGGGCTGGTGGTTTTCGGGGTGCACCTGGCCTGGGCTGCGTTGTGCGCAGCGTTGGGGTTCGCGCTGTTGGGCTTTCGTCCATTGACGCTGTTTGGCTACACCCTGGGCGGCATGGCTTTGCTCATCGCCGGGGTGATCTTGGCGTTGGTGTTAGGCGTAGGCACCGCGGTAGAAACCCAGGTCGCCATCCCAACGCCACGCCCCACCCTCCCCGCACCACTACCCACCGCTACGTCGTTGCCCGCCCCCTCGGCAACCCCCACATCCACCCTTACGCCCATGCCGCCCACACCCACGTGGACGCCTACCCCCACCCGCACGCCCACGCCAACGCCAACGCCCTCACCCTCACCAAGCCCCACACCCTCGCCCACCCCGGCTTACGCCGTGGTGCACGCGCCCGAAAAATACGGCGGGGTGCTTTTGCGCAGCGACGCGGGCTTCAACCACAAAATCGTTGGTAGGGCCAACAACGGGGAACTCATCCAGGTATTAGGCCCTGAAAAGGAGGCCGACGGTTATGTTTGGGTACGGGTGTTGCTCTTGAACAACGGCAAAACCGGCTGGGTACTGGAACACCTGCTGCTCATGGCTACCCCATCACCCGACTGGTAGGGCGGGAGGGGTTGAGGCAGTGAGGAATTGGGGTGAACGGGGTTGGTCGCCTGGTTGCTTGGTTGCCTCGCCGGGCGTCCTTGGCGCCTCGTGCACCTCTGCGCCAATTAGCGACAAAACTCGCGTCATCAGCGGCCTATGTCCCTGATTTGCTTGGCCGAAGGTAACTGTGCAGCGCAAAAGAAAAATCGCAATCACGCAGGCAGAAAAGCACAAACGACACGGAGGAAGCACAGAAAACACAAAAGTTCACTTTGCATTGCGCACGTGGGTTAGCGGCACACCCTCTTGCCCCCTTAGGCTGGCGGGATTGGCATCCCGCCCTACGACGCTCTCAAATCCGCGGCTATCTGTGCTCCGCGGTCATCCGCGGCCCATTTCCCTGATTTGCTTTACCGAAGGAGAAAAACAATGAAAAAGATCGTCTGGCTCTTGCTCGTTTTTGCCCTGATTTTGGCTTTAGGCGCATGTACCCGCTCGGCAACAGGGGCACTCCCCACCAAGAGCACTGAAAGCCACTCGCTCTTCCCTACCGCGCTGCCCACAGGTGTGGGCAACGCGGCGGCTACGCAGACCGCGGCCGTTGCGGGCACGCCAACCAAGGCGGCCTCAAGGGGCACGTCCGAGGCCTCTCCCACTCCTCCGCCCCCTACACCGACACCTGCGCCCCCTACACCGACACCCGGCACTACCAGTGCGCCACAGCCAACCCCTACACCGAAACCGCAACCCACTCCCACCGCGCAGCCTACGCCTACGGCGCAGGCTGTGGCCACCGTCGTGCCCAGCCGGTACACCCTGCACCAGGGTGAATATCCTTACTGCCTGGCGAGGCGTTTCAACATCGATCCCGACGCGCTGTTGAACGCCAATGGTTTGGCGCGTGGGCAGTGGGTGTATCCGGGCACCTCCCTGGTCATTCCCAAGCAGGCCGGCCCCTTCCCCTATCAGCGGGCACTACGCAATCACCCCACGACTTACACCGTGCGCGCCGGCGACACGCTGTATAGCATCGCTTGCCTCTTTGGCGATGTGTGGCCTGAGGCCATCGCCCAGGCCAACGGCCTTGGCCTCAATGCTACCCTTACACCGGGCCAAACGCTGCGCATCCCCTGAGGGCTTCTCGGCCACGTAACCCTTCATCCTCAAAGAGACGCTACGGATGACGCAGGCGGAAAACCACAGAAGACACAGAGAAGGCACCGAGAACACAGAAGGCGGGAGGAGTTGGGGTGAATGGCGCTTGGTGACTTGGTGCTTGGTTGCTCAGGAGCCGCTCCTGGTGCCCTCGGCGCCTTAAAATCTGCGTCTATCCGCCATCATCCGCGTTCATCCGTGGGCTGTTTAAAGACTGAACAGTTACTCGGTCACGATGATGGCTGCGCTGTGCCGGCGGGCTGCAGCGCAGCCCTTTTCTTTGGAGGGTGCGATGTTTCGCTTGGAACGCTCTGAAGAAGTCTTCCGCGGGAAAATTTTCACCGTGCGCCGCGATTGGGTGCGCCTGCCGCAAGGGCGCACGACCGCGTTGGACATCATCGTGCATCATGGTGCAGTCACCATCGTGCCCTTGGACGAGCAAGGGCGTCTGTGGTTTGTGCGCCAATATCGCCACGCGGCGGGCGAAACGCTGCTGGAGTTCCCCGCGGGCACGCTGGAGCCGGGAGAAAGTGCAGAGGCGTGCGCGGCGCGCGAAATCAGAGAAGAAATCGGCCTGGCCGCAGGCCACTTGCGCCTTTTAGGGCGTTTTTATTTAGCGCCGGGCTATTCTACCGAATACATGCGGGTGTTCTTAGCCACCGATTTGCACCCCGCGCCTCTGCCGCCCGACGCAGACGAGTTTTTAGATCCAGTGGCGCTGCCCGTGGCCCAAGTGCTGCTCAGGGCACGGGAAGGAGCCTTCCAGGACGCGAAAACGTTGGCCGCGCTGATGCTCGCCCTGCCCTGGCTGCCCGGAGCCGCGTAGACTAACCCGGTGCGTGGGCCTTCCGATGTGAATATCAAGAAACGTGGCAAATGTGCGTCTAAAATCATGGGGGCTAATCAACCTGCTCCCGCCTGCCAGCCCAGTTCCCAAAAGATGATTTTCAAACCACGGGGCAAGCGGCGTTCCTCGCTTTATCCCCCAATGCACACAAAAACGGTTTACTCTCCCCTTTTGGTCATTTTCTCACCTCAAGCCGCGCTCGCAACGCCTCAAGGATTGGCCCCGACAACCGATTCCAAAACAATGTCACAAAATTTCAAACTCAATGTATAATAAAGTTGCGGTTGAAAACCCCTTTGCGTTCTTCTCAGCAAAGCAGCCAAACACATGACCACGCGGTAGCGTTTCTTTCGGGGGCTGTTTGCGACAACGATCCCAATCTCTCAGAGGGGTATTTCTTGTCTTCGCTTTACGAACTTCCCGGCAAGGTTGCCAAAACCTTTGCTCGCGGTCAGCCGGTCAACAGTGACAAACGGGGAGCCGAACAGTCCCAAAGTAAGGGACACTTTTTATGAGGTTGATATGCGTGTTGACTTATGGCTTCGCCCAGTAGGCGGAAAAGCAGCCATCCCAGTGCATTACAACCATATCTTGCAAGGGATGATCTACCACCATTTGGAAAATGCTCTGGCACAGCGTATCCATCAACAGGGCTGGCTCGACGGACAACGGCACCTGCGATTCTTTGTTTTTTCCCGTTTGAGGGGATCCTTCCGGCGGGCAGGAGGACAACTGATGTTTACAGGCCCGATGGCACTTTCAATTGCCTCCCCTCTGGACGAATTACTTGAGTCCTTGGTCACCCAGTTGCTCCGCGTGCGCACGTTGTCTGTAGGCAAGGCGCGATTGGAACTCACCTCGGTGGAGGTGGCGCTGCCGCCCACCTACCGCCGCCCCGTCCTTCTCAAGTCCCTTTCCCCCATCACCGTGTACAGCACGTTGGGGACCCCGGAGGGCCGTAAGAAGACCTACTACT
>JALUDX010000183.1:0-1331 GCA_027053355.1 Anaerolineales bacterium
GTAGGGGCGAACGGCCGTTCGCCCCTACGAAAGCCCGCGCGTTTTTGGGGTAAGGCGGGAAACCACAGAAGGCACAGAAAGACCCCAGAAAACACAGAAGGCGGCAGGGTAGGGGCGAGGCGTGCCTCGCCCCGTTTTTGACATGCGGCAACACGTTGCCGCACGCTCAAAGGGCGCAGGGCCCTGCGCCCCTACGGGCGTTACGGCCACCAGTGCCCCACATCCTGGATGGCGCGGAAGGTTTCGCTCACCGCCTCCTGCCCGCCCAGGACATGGATAACTGGGACTAAGGTCCGCAGGTCGGCGAGCAGGTCGCGGCGGGTGCGGCGGGCCAGGATAGGCAGCGTCTCGGTCCAGAGGGGGTAGAGGCGCGCCGCAGGCCACTCGGCCAAGCGCGGGATCAGGGACGCAAGGGCCTCGGCGCGGGCATCCTCGTCCCAGATGCTCCGGGCCGCGTCCAGGGCCTCGGCCAGGGCCTGCTCCCGTAACTCCGGCGGCAGGTGGGGCGCCAGGGACGCAAGGGCCTCGGCGCGGTCATCTTCCCGCTCAATGCTCCGGGCCGCCGCCAGGGCCTCAGTCAAGGCCCGCTCCTGCAACTCCGGCGGTAGGTGGGGCGCCAGGGCCAAAAGGGCACGGGCATCTTCATCCCCGATGCTCCGGGCCGCCGCCAGGGCCTTGCTCAGCAGGTCCGGCGGCAGGTGGGGGGCCAGGGCCGCAAGGACACGGGCGCGGGCATATTCATCCCGGATGCTCAGGGCCGCCTCCAGGGCCTCGCTCAGAGCCCACTCCCTCAAGCCCGGTGGCAGGTGGGGCGCCAGGGACGCAAGGGCCTCAGCGCGAGGACTTCTAAGGCCAAGAGCGTCCTTCTCTGGAAGGCTTCGGGCCGCCGCCAGGGCCTCGCTCAGCAACTCCGCCGGCAGGTGGGGCGCCAGGGACGAAAGGGCCTCGGCGCGGGCATACTCATCCCCGATGTTCCGGGCCGCCGCCAGCGCCTCGGTCAAGGCCTGCTCCTGCAACTCCGGCGGCAGGTGCGGCGCAAGGGACGAAAGGGCACGGGCACGGGCATCTTCATCCCCGATGCGCCGGGCCGCCGCCAGGGCCTCGCTCAGGGCCTGCTCCTGCAACTCCGGCGGCAGGTGAGACGCCAGGGCCACAAGGGCCTCGGCGCGAGGACTTCTAAGGCCAAGAGCGTTCTTCTCTGGAAGGCTCCGGGCCGCCGCCAGGGCCTCGCTCAGCAATTCCGCCGGCAGGTGGGGCGCCAGAGCCGTAAGGGCCTCGGCGCGATGCTCCCCATCCCCGATGCTTCGGGCCGCCGCCAGGGCCTCGCTCAG
>JALUDX010000183.1:1431-2177 GCA_027053355.1 Anaerolineales bacterium
GGCTCCGGGCCGCCGCCAGGGCCTCGCTCAGCAATTCCGCCGGCAGGTGGGGCGCCAGAGCCGTAAGGGCCTCGGCGCGATGCTCCCCATCCCCGATGCTTCGGGCCGCCGCCAGGGCCTCGCTCAGCAATTCCGCCGGCAGGTGGGGCGCCAGAGCCGTAAGGGCCTCGGCGCGATGCTCCCCATCCCCGATGCTTCGGGCCGCCGCCAGGGCCTCGCTCAGGGCCTGCTCCTGCAATTCCGGCGGCAGGTGGGGCGCCAGAGCCGTAAGGGCCTCGGCGCGATGCTCCCCATCCCCGATGCTTCGGGCCGCCGCCAGGGCCTCGCTCAGGGCCTGCTCCTGCAATTCCGGCGGCAGGTGGGGCGCCAGGGCCGCAAGGGCCTCGGCGCGGTATCGCTCATTCCCGATGCTCCGGGCCGCCGCCAGGGCCTCGCTCAGGGCCTGCTCCTGCAACTCCGGAGGCAGGTGGGACGCCAGAGCGGCCAGGGCGCGGGCGCGCCAGCCTTCCTCCTCAATGCGCCGGGCAGCGTCTAGGGCCTGGGCCATGGCCTGCTCCTGCAACTCCGGCGGCAGGTGAGGCGCTATGGACGATAGGACACGGGCGCGGGCATCTTCATCCCCGATGCTCCGGGCCGCCGCCAGGGCCTCGCTCAGGGCCTGCTCCTGCAACTCCGGAGGCAGGTGGGACGCCAGAGCGGCCAGGGCGCGGGCGCGCCAGCCTTCCTCCTCAATGCGCCGGGCAGCG
>JALUDX010000183.1:2277-26290 GCA_027053355.1 Anaerolineales bacterium
TCTAGGGCCTGGGCCATGGCCTGCTCCTGCAACTCCGGCGGCAGGTGAGGCGCCAGGGACGCAAGGACACGGGCGCGGGCATCTTCATCCCCGATGCTCCGGGCCGCCGCCAGGGCCTCGCTCAGCAACTCCGGCGGCAGGTGGGGCGCCAGGGCCGCAAGAGCCTCGGCGCGGCGCCATTCACTCTCAATTCTCCGGGCCGCCGCCAAGGCCTCGGCCAGGGCCTGCTCCTGCAATTCCGGTGCCAAAGACGTAAGGGCTTCGGTGCGGGGGCTTTCTAAGACACCTTCCTCCGGAAGGCTCCGGGCCGCCGCCAGGGCCTCGCTCAGGGCCTGCTCCTGCAACTCCGGCGGCAAGTGGGAGGCCAGAGCGGCCAGGGCGCGGGCGCGCCAGCCTTCCTCCTCAATGCGCCGGGCAGCGTCTAGGGCCTGGGCCATGGCCTGCTCCCGCAACTCCGGCGGCAGGTGGGGCGCCAGAGCCGTAAGGGCATCGGCGCGGGCATCCTCCCGCTCAATGCTCCGGGCCGCCGCCAGGGCCTCGCTCAGCAACTCCGGCGGCAGGTGGGGCGCCAGAGCCGTAAGGGCATCAGCGCGGGCATCCTCCCGCTCAATGCTCCGGGCCACCGCCAGGGCCTCGCTCAGGGCCTGCTCCCGCAACTCCGGCGGCAGGTGGGGCGCCAGAGCCGTAAGGGCATCGGCGCGAGGACTTCTAAAAGCCAAGAGCGTCCTTCTCTGGAAGGCTCCGGGCCGCCGCCAGGGCCTCCTCCAGGCGGGCCGGGGCCTTTTGGGCCAGCACCGGGGCCAGGGCGATCAGGGCCTCTGCTCGCTGTCTCTCATTCGGCATCTGGCGCACGTGGGCCAGGGCCTGGGGCGGTGTCCACAGACCGTTTTCCACCAGCAGGGCAGGCAGTTCCGGGGGTAGGTTCCCGGCCAGGCTGTGGAGGCTGGCCTCAATGAGGGCGCAGCGGGTTTCGGTACCGATAGCGGGCAATGGTTGGCGGTGGGCAATTTGTGATGAGCGATTTGCGATTGGCGGGCCCGGGTGTTCCAATGCCTTTTGGTTTTCGGCCTTTGCCCGCCGCCACACCGCGCTCACATCCTCCAGATAGCCCTGATAGTCGCCTTCCAGCGCGTAGCGGGTGCGGTGCCAGCCCGGGCGCGTGACCACTGCCTGCAAAATTTCCAACGGCTCTGTAGCCAAATGTTCAAAGGCATAACGAAGCACGTAAGGCGAAGCATCTGCGGCGGTATCTTCGCCCCCGCTCACGCGGAGAAAACCTTCCCGCACCCAATCGCGGTAGCGCCCCTCCAGTTCTGCATATCGCGAGGGGTTTTGCCGCCGGAGACGGTCTTCGGCAAAATATTCCTGCATGCGGGGGTGCGAAAAGGTCATCCACACATGCCCCCCTTCTGCGCGCCGCACAACCAGCCGTGCCAGGTTCTCCCATACCAGCCCGAGGGTGTGGTGGTCAAGGTCCACCGCCGGAGCGTTGGGGGCGCGGCGGGCAAGGACGAGCAAATCGGCTTGCGGTATGGGGCCCCGCGCCAGAGAAAGCAAATCCAAAATCTCCCTCACCCGCCTGTCCATATCGCCGGGCAAACCCTGGGCCTTCCATAATTTCTTTTGCTCCGGCCACCAGTAGTTTTCAAAGAAGGTGGCGTAGCCACTGCCGACCAAATCGGCAATCTGCCGTGCGCGGCGGCGGGCATAGTCCACCCCTTCCACTTCCAGCGCGTCCAGCAACTCCCGGGCGTACAACCCCACCAGGAGCGGGTCGCCTTCGTCGGTGAGGCGGTAGAGGGCGGCGACCAGATCCACATCGCGACTGAGTTCATCCAACGGCACCTTCATTTGAGCCAGCACCTCCCGCACGCCTTTCAAAGAGAGGTGAGTCAAACGATGGGTGCGAGTTTTCCCCCGCCGCCAGCCCAAACGATCCAGCCAGGCGCGCAGTTCAGCGTTAGCCAGCAGGCGGGCGCTAACGATGACTTTCAGGTGCGGCGGCGGCGCAATGGGGAAAAGGCTGCGCCAGGCCTCACCTGCGCTCCCCCACGCGGCTTCATCCAGCCCGTCAAGCACCACCAACACGCCCCGGCGTCCCTCTGGCGGCTTCGCTTGCCTGAGAAAACCTGCAGCCATGCTCAGCAAAATTTGAGGGTCGCGCTCGGTGCATTGCTGCTGCTGGTCATAAGCGCGGGTCAAGCCGCACGCCAGCAGGCTGAGAAACACGCCTGGCCGGTGGGTATCAAACCTCAGGCTGACCGGGACGAACACCACAGCCCACGCATCTTCGGCTTGCCGGCGCACTGCCGTGGCCCAACGCACCAGCAAAGCGCTCTTGCCCCGCCCTGCCGGGGCGTGCAGGAAGAAGTAAGGCTTTGTGTCCTCCTCCAGCCATTGGCTCAGGATGCGCAAATCCGCTTTTCGGCCGCCGAAGGGCACGGGGGCGTCTGAGGTGCCCAGGTATTCCTGCAAAAAGCGCTCTACCCGCGTGCGGTGGTCAAAGGGCGCCGCGTTGAGGAAAACTTGCACCACATTGCGGTCGCCGGTGATGAGCACGGACTGGTTTACATGGCCTTGAATATGAATGTCCCGGCGGGCCTTCCCCTCCCACACCTGCAGGGCCTGCTCTAAGCGCTTCACGGCTTCCTCAGTGCGCAGCACGGCGCGCCCCACCGTGCGCAGGGCATCGGTCTCCACCCCCAGCAGGGCCTCCCGCAGGCAGAGGGTGTAAGCGTCGGCCACGGCTTCGGCCTGTTGGGGCGTGGCGGCTTCCCAATCCCGCCGGATGACCGCCAGCACGGCGCGGCGCAGGCGGCCCTCGTCGAGGTCGTCTGTGGGCAAATCGGTCAGGGCTTCCAGCACCGCTGGTAGGTCCCGCAAAGGCAGGCCGCGCCCCGCGTCGGCCAGGGGCGCCAAGGCGGGCAGGGTGGCTTGCAGGCGGCGCTGCACGCAGGCGTCGGCCCGTTCCAGCGCGGCGGCCAGGGCCTCGCGGCGGTCGGGGTGGCCCAGGAGTGCATCCAGGCGGCGGGCCAGGTCTTCCTGGCCTAGGGCGGCCAGTTCCTCGGCCACGGCCCGGAGCGTGGGGTCGCCCACGGCGCGGCGCAGGGACGCCTTGACAATGGCGCTCAGGATACGCAAAGCGGCTTGAGATAGGGGCATGGTGTTTTCCTTCCCTGGAGGTGTGAAAAAATTATACCCTATGGCGCCTTTTGGAGTGGGCGATAACGGGACACCACCGTGGAAAGCGGCGCTGAAGCGCCACACGCCCCAAAGACCTGTCAGGACTTCGAGACCTGACAGGTCTGCCGCGCCCTACGAACCCCCCGCGGGTTTTGGAAATGGCGGGGAAACACAGAAGGCACAGAAACACCACCGAAAACACAGAAGGTCACGGGGCGGGTAGGGGCGAGGCGTGCCTCGCCCCCTTTTGGCGTGCGTCCCTACGAAAACGTCACGCCCCCACGAACCCCCAGCGGCGTTTGGGGCGCGGTGCGGGGAAACACAGAAGACACAGAAACACCACAGAAAACACAGAAGGCGGCAAGGTAGGGGCGAGGCGCTGCCTCGCCCGCTTTTGGCGTGCGCCCCTACGAAAACGTCACGCCCCCACGAACCCCTCGCGGCGTTTGGGCGCGGCGCGGGGAAACACAGAAGGTTGAAAATGGGTAGGGCAAGGCACCGCCTTGCCCGTTTTTGGCGTGCGGTGCCGTTTTGGAAAACGTCGCGGGAAAACACAGAAAGCACAGAAAGGCCACAGAAAACACAGAAGGTGGCAGGGTAGGGGCGGCTTTGGGAAGCCGCCCCCTTTGGCGTGCGGCGTTCCTGTAGGGGCGAACGGCCGTTCGCCCCTACGAAAACGTCACGCCCACACGCCCCCGCGGTGTTTGGGCGCGGCGCGGGGAAACACAGAAGACACAGAAACACCACCGAAAACACAGAAGGTCACGGGGCGGGTAGGGGCGAGGCGCTGCCTCGCCCGCTTTTGGCGTGCGCCCCTACGAAAACGTCACGCCCACACGCCCCCGCGGTGTTTGGGCGCGGCGCGGGGAAACACAGAAGACACAGAAACACCACCGAAAACACAGAAGGTCATAGGGTAGGGGCGAGGCGTGCCTCGCCCCCCCTTTGGCGCGCGGCAACACGTTGCCGTAGTCTGTAGGGGCGAACGGCCGTTCGCCCCTACGAAAACGTCACGCCCCTACGAACCCCCAGCGGCGTTTGGGCGCGGCGCGGGAAAACACAGAAGGTCGTGGGTAGGGGCGAGGCGTTACGCGGCCATTCCCGTCACCACGGGTGCTCTTTGCCTTCCCACGTCCAAAAGCGGCCGCTGTGCGCCATGGTCAGGCGCTCGAGCAGGGTGCTCATGCCCTCCACCGATGCCTGGGGGCTCAAGGGCGCTTGGGGACCGCCCATGTCGGTGCGCACCCAACCCGGATGCACCGCAACCACAATGATGCCCTGGGGGCGCAGTTCAGCAGCCAGGGTGCGGGTCAGCATGTTGAGTGCGGCTTTGCTGGCCGAGTAACTGTAGTAACCGCTGAAGGTTTTGAGGGTCAGCGAGGCCAGCGTAGTCGAGACGTTGAAAATCACCGGCCGCGACGCTGGCCGCAAGAGAGGCAGCGCCGCCCGCGCCACCAGCATAGGCCCTACCGCGTTGACCCGGCAAGCGTGGAGCAAGTGCTCAGGCCGCAAAGTATCCACGGTCTCGTGCTCATAGAGCACGCCCGCGTTGTTGATCACCGTATCCAAAACCGCCCCCTGCTGCCGAATGTGTGCACAGGCCGTGCGGATGCTTTCCTCATCGGCCACGTCCATGGGCAGCAGGTGGACCTTTTCCTCCTGCTCGGCCAAGGCCTGAAGCGCCGCGGCCGCCTCGGGGCGGCGACACGTGGCAAATACCTCGTCGCCGCGCGCGGCCAAATGGCGCACCCACGCCAGCCCCAAACCGCGGTTCGCACCCGTTACCAAAACCCTTTGCATTTGCATCCTCCACATCAAGGTGTTACCCCAAAAAGTGGGGTAAAATTGGGCTATACTCACGCTGCCCGAGAGGAGACGGTTCGTCCGCCGGCTGCCGAGGCGCTGCACACTGCCGCCCGTGGGCCCAACGATGGGGTTAGTCAGAGGCCGTTGGCAAAAACGCTTTTCACTGGAAAGCAAAACGCAGCAAGTGCTCCGCCGCTCCCTGCGACGAACGGCTGCCCGCCCGCAGTTATGACCTCGCTTTTATGCACAGGAGGATTGTAAATGAACCAGGCGCACAACATCAAGGATATTTTTGCAAAAGTGGCCTCTTTTACCGAAGCCAAAGAAGCCATGGCGGGGGGGTATTATCCTTATTTTTTGCCTTTGGACGAAAACGAAGGCACCGAGGTGGACTTTCAAGGACACCGCCTGATCATGTGCGGCTCGAACAACTATCTGGGGCTTACCACCCACCCCAAAGTGCGCGAAGCCGCCATTCAGGCCATCCGAAAATACGGCACGTCCAACACGGGGTCTCGCTTCCTCAACGGCACGTTGCGCCTGCACCGCGAACTGGAAGAGGAATTGGCCGATTTCGTGGGCAAAGAGGCCGCGCTGGTGTTTAGCACCGGCTACCAAACCAACTTGGGCACCATTCAGGCCATGGTGGGGCGCGATGACGCGGTGGTGCTGGATCGGGCCGACCACGCCAGCATTGTGGACGGCGCGATCCTTTCCCAGGGGCGCATTGTGCGGTTTCGGCACAACGACGCGCAAGACCTGGCGCGAGTGCTGGAAAGGTTAGCGCCTGACCAGGGGCGCATGGTGGTGGTCGACGGCGTGTATAGCATGGACGGCGATATTGCCCCCTTGCCGGAACTCATCGAGGTCTGCCGCAGCCACGGGGCGCGGTTGATGGTGGACGACGCGCACGCGATGGGCGTGCTCGGCCCCCAGGGCAACGGCACGGCAGCCCATTTCGGCGTGACCGAGGGGGTCGACCTGATCATGAGCACGTTCAGCAAGTCGTTTGCCTCGTTGGGCGGTTTCATTGCCGGCGACGAGGACGTGGTGCATTATATCCAGCACTTTGGCCGCGCCATGATTTTCAGCGCCAGCATCCCCGCAGCCAACACAGCCGCGGCGCGGGCGGCTTTGCACATTATGAAAGAAGAGCCGGAACGCCGCGAGCGCCTGTGGGCCATCGCCCGGCGGGTGAAACGCGAACTCACCGCCATGGGCTACGACACCGGCACCAGCGAGACCCCCATCATCCCCATCATCATCGGCGACCATCTGAAAACGGTCTTTGTCTGGAAACGGCTGTTCGAAGAGGGCGTGTTCGTGAACCCGGTGCTGCCGCCCGCGGTGCCGCCGAACAAATCGCTGTTGCGCACCTCGTACATGGCAACGCACACCGACGAACAGATCGACCGGGTGTTAGAAGCCTATTACAAAGTGGGCAAAGAAATGGGCATCATCACCGGCTGACAGACCGACCCTTTCCCCCACACGCCCAAACAAAGAGGGAAGGCGCGGTCGTCGCACTATCCGCAGCCGATTTCCCCCAAGGGTGAAAAGAAAGATGCAGTAGAACATGCTGGCCTTCCCGAAAGTGGAAGGCCAGCGTCGCGTGGTTACTCCCAATCGGGGTTGTCCAGGCGCAAGCCGTGGCCGCGCACGGTCACGATGTAAGGGTGCTCCGGGTCCAGCGCGGCCAGGCGGTCGCGCAGGCGGCGCACCAAGGCGTCCAACGCCTGGTTGGAGATGCCCACGGCCTCCTCGCCCCACACGGCCCGAATCAGCGCCTCGCGCGGCACCACATGCCCCTGGCGGCGGTAAAGGGCGACCAAAAGCCGAAATTGCGCGGCCGAGAGCGGGGGCAGTACTTCCTCCCCCCGCAGCCAAACCTGGTGGGTTTTCTCGTCGAGGCGCAAGGCTTTGCCGGTGAACGGCGCCGCGTCGGGCAAGTCGTTGAGAGGCACGGTGGCCGCAGAACTCAACAGCAAAAAGCGCTGCGTCAGCGCGATTTGAATGAGGTCGCCGTCGGCCAGCAAAGTTTCGCCCATCACGGGACGGCCGTTGTGGTGTGTGCCGTTCTTGCTGTGCAAATCTTCCAGCCGCGGGCCTTCGGGGGTCAACCAAAGCCGCGCGTGGCGGCGAGAAACTTGACGGTCGGGGATGACAATGTCACAAGATGGGTCTCGGCCGATGAGCAACGGCCCGTCGACCACCCACCGTTGGCCGTTGAGGGGGCCGCCTTGCGCTAAGAGGGTGTAGGTAATTTCTTGAGAAGTGTCTTGCCTGGTCATCAGTCGCTAACCCCAAAAGAAAGTTAGGTCAAAGGAACCCTGGGTCGGCCTGTAAGCCGCATTCTGTCCGGCGGGGTACGCCGGGGTGGTCATCTATCTGGGCCATGGCGTTACCGCCACGGCTCGATGCAGCCTACCCGGGGCTCGAGGGATGCGGGCCACATCCCGGCCGCGAAACGGCCTTCGCCCCTGCTTGGCCTTGCTCCCGACGGGGGTTGCCTGGCCGCGACGGTTACCCGCCGCGCCGGTGGGCTCTTACCCCACCTTTTCACCCTTGCCCGTGCCGACGCGTGCGCGTCGGCCGTTGGCGGTTTGTTTCTGTGGCCCTATCCGAGGGGTTGCCCCCTCCCGGGGGTTACCCGGCGCCGTGCCCTATGGAGTGCGGACTTTCCTCGACAGCCTGTGGCTGCCGCGACCACCCGGCCGGCCCAGGGTCGGCCATATTTATCTTAAGGCGTTTCGGGGCCTTTGTCAATAGCCCAATCGCCACGTGACCATTTCAAACCGGGTTGACAAAATGGTGTCCCCTATAAAAGGAGACGAATGAACGCCAATTCTACGCCCAGGAGGGGTTCAAATGGTGAAGGCGTTGCGTTTTTTGTGTTTTTCGCTCAATCTGTGCTAATCTTTCTGCGTAATCTGCGTAATCTGTGGTTTCTTCTTGTCAAGGCTGAACAGTGACGTGTCGGGTAGCCAGTTCCGGACTAGGCGCCAACAACGTTGGTGCGCGTCCGCTTTGCATTTTTTCTTGCCTCAGAGCCCAAATTGAAGTAAAATTGTGGCCTGCAGCACGCCTTTCGCCGCGTTCTGCCCTACCCTCTGCAAAATTCAACTGCTGCCCAAAAATTACCTCACGGGAGGATCACCTTGCCGAACATCAAGTCTGCTGCCAAGCGCATGCGCCAGAACGAAAAGCGCCGCCTGCGTAACCGCTGGTTTCGCGGCCGGGCGCGCACCTTTAACAAGAAGGCCCTCAAAGCGATGGAAGCCGGCGACGTGGAAGCCGCGCACACCTATGTCCACCAGGCCATCAAAGCCTTGGACAAGGCCGCCGAAAAGGGCATTCTGCACAAAAACAACGTCGCGCGCCGCAAGAGCCGCCTGATGAAACGGCTTCACGCGCTGGAAGCGCAGGCCGCGCAGGACGAAAGCGCATAGCGCGCCGGACGTCCATTTTTCCAGCCGTCGCGGGAGCCGTGCTTGCTACATGGCTTCCGCTTTCATTTAATTGGCGATTAGCGATTTAGGAATTGCGAGCGCAAATCCTAAATCCTAAATCCTAAATCGCAACTCTCCCGAGGCCACCCATGTTCGAGACCGAACTCGCCCAAATCGCCGAACGCATCCGCGCCATCCTCGCCGAACACGGCATCCCCGCCCCCGAAAGCATCGACTGGTCGCCGATTCCCTTTTCCGGCACGTGGGGCGTGGCGACCAACTTCTTCCGCGTCGCGGCAGCCGAAGCCCGCGCCGGCAAAGCCCCCCAGGGCATGAAAGTGCCCCAGCGGGCGCAGCAAATCGCCGCCCTGGTGGCCGAAGCCTTAGGCACCCCGGAAGGCTTCCAAAAGGTGGAAGCCGTGCGCGGCTACCTCAACCTGTATTTCGACCCCGCGGCTTACGCCCAACATGTGCTGGAGGTCGCCTTCCGGCAACAGCAGCGCTTCGGCAGCCTGGCCCCTCGCGGCCAGCGGGTGCTGGTGGAGTATTCCCAGCCCAACACCCACAAGGCTTTCCACGTCGGCCATCTGCGCAATGTGATTTTGGGCGAATCGGTGTGCCGCATTCTGGAGGCCGCAGGCTACGACGTGGTGCGCGCCAACTACATCGGCGACATCGGCCTGCACGTCATCAAGTGGCTGTGGAACTACATCAACTACCACCACGGCGAAGCGCCGCCCGCGGAAGGCAAAATCCGCTGGATGGGCGACCTCTACGCCGAGGCCGTCAAGCGGCTGGAAGCCAACCCCGACCTGGAAGCCGAGGTGCGCGCCCTCTTCGCCCGCTGGGATGCCCGCGACCCCGAAATCGTTGCCCTGTGGGAGAAAACCCGCCAATGGTCGATGGAGGGCTTCGATGAGGTGTACGAGCGCTTAGGCGTGCATTTCGACCGGGTTTATTTCGAGAGCGAGGTGGAAGACCCCGGCAAGGAACTCGTCGAGGAAATGATTGCCAAAGGCATCGCCACCGACGAGCGCCCCGACGGCCCGGTGGTGGTGCATCTCGACGAACTCCTCGGCCTGAAAAAGGAAACCTACCGCTCCTACGTGGTGCTGCGTTCCGACGGCACCTCGCTTTACGCCACCAAAGACCTGCCCCTCGCGATCCTCAAATTCCAGGAATACCCCGACCTGGCGCGCAGCATTTATGTGATTGACGTCCGCCAATCCCTCTACATGCAGCAAATTTTCAAGACCCTGGAAATCATGGGCTACCCCTGGGCTGACAAACTCTACCACCTGGCCTACGAGGTGGTCAACCTGCCGGGGAACGTCACCATGTCGTCGCGGGAAGGCACGGTGGTGCTGCTGGAAGACCTGATGCGGGAAGCCGCCGCCCGCGCCCGCGCGGTGGTGGAAGAGAAGAATCCCGCCCTGGACGACACCACCAAAGACGCGGTGGCCGACGCGGTGGGCATGGGCGCCATCAAATACACCATGCTGGCGCGCGAAAACACCAAAATCGTGACCTTCGACTGGGAACGCGCCTTGGACTTCAACGGCGTGGCCGCGCCCTACATTCAATACGCCCATGTGCGCGCCAACAGCATCCTGCGCAAGGCCGGGGAAGCCCCCGCCGACGTCCTGGCCCCGGCGCACACCCTGCATCCCGCGGAGGTGGAACTCATCTCGCAGTTGGCGCAGTTGCCCGAAGCCGTGCGCCGTGCCGCGGAAGATTTCAAGCCCCTGCACATTGCCAACCAGGCCTACGAAATCGCCCGCGCCTTCAACGACTTCTACAACCAGTGCCCGGTGCTGAACGCCGAGGCGGAAGAGGTGGTCGCCTTCCGCCTGCGGCTGGTTGCCGCGGCGAAATACGCCTTAGCCGCCGCCTTGCGCCTGTTAGCCATCGACGCCCCGGAAAGAATGTAAGGGCGTCCCAATCCCCTCCCGAATCCCAAATCCCGAATCCCCACTCCCCAATCCCCGAGCCCCTCATGCCCACCATCACCGTTTTCGGCAGCGCAACCCCCAAAGAAGGCGAACCCGACTACGAAGCCGCCTACCGCTTAGGCTACCTGCTGGGGCAGGCCGGCTACACCGTGATGACCGGCGGCTATGCGGGCACCATGGAAGCGGTTTCCCGCGGCGCCGTGGACGGCGGCGGGCACACCATCGGCGTCACCTGCGCCGAAATTGAGCGCTACCGCCCCTTAGGCGCCAACCCGTGGGTGCAAAAAGTGGTGTCCACCGAAACCCTTACCGACCGCCTGCACCACCTCGCCACCCGCGCCGACGCCGCGGTGGCCCTGCCCGGCGGCGTGGGCACCCTGCTGGAAATCACCCTCACCTGGAACCTGCTGGTGATCCACGCCATCCCGCCCATGCCGCTGATTTTGGTGGGCAGCGGCTGGCAAAAATCCTTCGAGGCCATCCTCACCGCGCAGGAACGCTACATCACCCCCGCCGCCCGTGACCTGCTGCGCTTCGTGCCCAACGTCAAAATCGCCATGCAGGCGCTCACCGAGCACTTCGGGTAGCGCCAAGGTCGCCAAGAACGAAGCAACGAGGTAACGAAGTAACGAAGCAACCACCTCCCCCTTTGGTACAATTACCCCGACTCCAGACTCCCGACTCCCGAACCCCGAATCCCGAACCCCAAATCCCTCATCCCCCCACCCCAAGGACCACCCCATGAGCAACGCCTTACCCTCTCGCAGCGAAAACTTCGCCGAATGGTACAACCAACTGGTGCTGAAAGCCGAACTCGCCGACTACGCGCCCGTGCGCGGCTGCATGGTCGTGCGCCCCTACGGCTGGGCGCTGTGGGAAAACATCAAGGACGCCTTGGACAAGCGCTTCAAGGAAACCGGCCACGTCAACGCCGCCTTCCCGCTGCTCATCCCCATGTCGTTCTTCGAAAAAGAAAAAGAGCATGTGGAAGGCTTCTCGCCCGAACTGGCCGTCGTGACCCACGGCGGCGGCGAAGCACTGGCCGAGCCTTTGGCCGTGCGCCCGACTTCCGAAACCATCATCGGCTATATGTACGCCAAGTGGATCAAATCGTGGCGCGACCTGCCGGTGCTCATCAACCAGTGGGGCAACGTCGTGCGCTGGGAACTGCGCACCAAACTCTTCCTGCGCACCCTGGAATTCTATTGGCAGGAAGGCCACACCGCCCATGCCACCGCCGAAGAAGCCGAAGAGGAAACCCGCCGCATGTTGGATGTCTACACCGACTTCGCCATCAACGAAGCCGCGGTGCCGGTGGTGCCTGGCGTGAAAACCGAGAGCGAAAAGTTCGCCGGCGCGGTGCGTTCCTACACCATTGAGGCCATGATGGGCGACACCAAAGCCCTGCAGGCGGGCACTTCCCATTTCCTCGGCCAGAACTTCGCCAAAGCCTTCAATATCCAGTATCTGGACAAGAACAACGAACTGCAATACGTCTGGACCACCTCGTGGGGGCTTTCCACCCGCTTCATCGGCGCGATTATTATGACCCACGGCGACGACAAGGGCTTGGTGCTGCCGCCGCGGTTGGCGCCCATTCAGGTGGTCATCGTGCCCATTTACAAGAGCGATGCCCAGCGCGCCGAGGTGCTGGAAGCCGCCGACCGCATCCGCCGCGCGTTGGCTTCCCGCTTCCGGGTGAAACTGGACGACCGGGACAACCTCACCCCGGGCTACAAATTCAACGACTGGGAACTGCGCGGGGTGCCCGTGCGGGTGGAAATCGGCCCCCGCGACCTCGCCAAGGGCACCGTGGCCCTCGCCCGCCGCGACAAGCCCGGCCGCGAAGGTAAGACCTTCGTACCCCAGGAGGGCCTGGCCGAAACCATCGCTCAACTGCTGGACGACATCCACCACAGCCTCTACCAGCGGGCATTGGCCTTCCGCAAAGCCCACACCCACGAGCCGAAGGGCTTTGACGAATTCAAAGAGGTGGTGCAGAATGGCTGGGCTTATGCCCCGTGGTGCGGCGACCCCGAATGCGAAGCCCACATCAAGGCCGAAACCAAAGCCACCACCCGCTGCATTCCGCTGGAAGGCGAAAGCGCGGAAGGGCAGAAGTGCATCTACTGCGGCAAGCCCGCGAAGCACAAACTCTACTTCGCGCGGGCTTATTAATCTGCCGATGACCCCTATACGCACAGCATTGCTCGCCTGGGACGCGCGCCTGAGCCAGCGCCTCCGTCTGCCAGAAGGACGTCGCGCCTGGCGTTGGCTCGCGGCCATCCTTGCCCATTCGGGCGATTCGTGGTTCTGGTTTGCCGGGTTGGGCGCGCTGTGGCTTTGGGGGCCAGCGGCCTGGCGCGGCCGCGTGGGGCTGATGCTGGGCGGCATTTTCGTCACCGCGTTGGTGGTTCTGACGCTGAAATTCACCATCCGCCGCCGGCGGCCGCAAGGGGAATGGGGTGCGATTTATCGGCAGACCGACCCCCATTCCTTCCCCTCGGGGCACGCTGCCCGCGGCGCGCTGCTGGCCGTGTTGGGCTGGGGGCTGTGGCCGCCGGGCATCGGCCTCGCCCTCACCGCCTGGGCGCTGCTGGTGGCCCTGGCGCGGGTCGCCATGGGCGTACACTACGTGGCCGACGTCTTAGCCGGGCTGTTCATTGGCGGCGCCATCGGGTTGTTGGTGTTAGGATGGGGGGCTGGGCTGGTATAATGGGGGCATGGACACGAAAACCCAAATTCAGCAAGCCCTCAAAGAGGCCATGCGGGCTCGCGACAGCCTGCGGAAGCGCGCTCTCCGTTCCGCGTTAGCGGCCATCAAACTCGCCGAGGTCGAAGCCGGCCGACCTTTGGACGACGCCGGGGTGTGGCAGGTCTTGCAAAAGGAAATCAAGATGCGCCAGGAGACCATCGAAGGCGCGCAAAAGGCCCAACGCGCGGAATTGATCGCCGAGGCACAAGCCGAAATCGAGGCGCTGCAGGCCTTCCTTCCCCCGCCACTCAGCGAGAGCGAACTCGAAGCCCTGGCCCGGGCGGCCATCGCCCAGGTGGGCGCGGCTTCCCCCCGGGAAATGGGCAAGGTAATGGCCGTGCTCATGCCCCAGGTGCAAGGGCGCGCGGACGGCGGCCAGGTGAGCCGCATGGTGCGTCGCCTATTGCAAGGATGAGCCACGGCTCAGACCATCCAGCCATGCCTCACGCCCTTTCCCCCGCCGAGCAAACCCCGCCCCGCGCCAGCAGGCCGAGGCGGTGGGTGCGCGTGTTGCAATTCCTGCTCGCGGTGGTCGCGCTGCTGCTGAGCGCCGCACTCATGTGGTACGGCGTCACCGAAGACAGCCTGACCCTACATGCGGGGGAGGTTGCGCCGCGCGACGTGCTCGCGCCCTACACCCACACCTTCACCAGCCAGGTGCTCACCCAACAAAAGCGCGAAGCCGCAGCCCAGGCCATCACCAAAGTCTACGCTCCCCCCGACACCAGCATCAGCCGCCGCCAATTGGCGCGCATGCGCGCCGCGCTGGCCCTCATCAGCGCCATTCGCGCCGACCCCTACGCCACCGCAGAGCAAAAGCGCCACGACCTGGCCGCCATCCAAGGCTTGCACCTGACCCCCGACGAGGCGCGGGCCCTGTTGACTTTGGACGACAAAACCTGGGAAAAAATCCAACACGAAGCCCTGCGTGTGTTGGAAACCATGATGCGCTCGCCCATTCGGGAAGACCAACTGGACGCGGCGCGGCGCAACATCCCCGCGTTCATCGACCTCACCCTGCCGGAAAAGCAAGCCGCCTTGGTGCAACGGCTGGTGACTGCTTACCTCGCCCCTAACAGCCTCTACAGCCCGCAACTGACCGAGGCCGCGCGGCAACGGGCGAAGGAAAGGGTGTTGCCCGTGCAACGCACCATTCACCGCGGCGAAACCATCGTCCAGCGCGGGCAAGTGCTCACCCCCGCGGACATCGAAGCCCTCAAGGAATACGGCCTGCTGCAAGGCACCGCCCGCTGGCAAGCCCTGGTCAGCCCGCTCATCTTGACCCTGGCGGCTTATGTGCTGTTGACGCTCTACCTTGCCCTGCGCCGCCCCCAGATTTTAGGCTCCTTCCGACGCTTCACCCTCTTGTTGGCGGCCAGCGTGCTCACCTTGGCCGGGGCAAGGCTGCTCCTGGTAGGGCACACCGTGCTCCCCTACCTCTATCCCTTTGCCACCTTGAGCCTGCTGCTCTTTCTGCTGTTCGATGCGGAAACCGACCTGGCTCTCACCGTGCCCATTCTCGGCCTGAGCCTTTACCGAACGCCCCACAGCGCGGAACTGCTGCTCTACCACCTCTTCATCAGCCTGAGCGGGGTGGTGCTGCTCAGCCGAGCCCAGCGCATCGGCACCTTTGTCAGCGCCGCCTTGGGCATGGCTGTCAGCGGCAGCATGGTCATCCTGGCCTTTCGGCTGCCCTCACCTTCCACCGACCTCAATGGGCTACTCACCCTTTTGGCCGCGGCCGTATCCAACGGCGTTTTGGCTGCCGCGCTGGCACTGCTGTTGCATTACTTCCTCGCACCGTGGTTGGGAAAAATTACCCAACTCCAACTGTTGGAACTTTCCCGACCCGACCAGCCCTTGTTGCAGCGCTTGCTGCAAGAAGCCCCAGGCACGTACCAACATAGCCTGCAAGTGGCCAACCTGGCCGACCAGGCCGCGCGCGCCATCGGCGCCGACGCGTTGCTGGTGCGGGTGGGTGCGCTGTACCACGACATCGGCAAGGTGGTTGCGCCGCAATACTACATTGAAAACCAGCCGCCCCAGGCGCCCAGCCCCCACCAAAACCTCACCCCCGAAGAAAGCGCCCGCATCATCATCCAACACGTGCCCGAAGGGCTGCGCCTGGCCAGGGAACACGGCCTGCCCCGGCGCATTCAAGATTTCATCGCCGAGCACCACGGCACCATGCTCACCGGCTACCAGTACGCCCGCGCGCTGGAAGAGGCCAAAAAGCGCCAAACGCCGGTCGACCCTGCGGCCTTCCGCTACCCTGGGCCGCCGCCTCGCAGCCGGGAGACCGCGCTGGTCATGCTCGCCGACGCGTGCGAAGCCCGCGCCCGCGCCGAGCGCCCCCCAAACCCACAGGCCCTGCGCCGTCTGGTGCGGGAAACGATCACCGACCGCATCCGCGCCGGCCAACTCTCCGACACCGACCTCACCCTGCGCGACCTCCGCACCGTGGAAGACGCGTTCGTCGCCGCGCTGCAGGGCGTGTATCACCCCCGCATCCGCTACCCTCGGGTGCTCAAGGGGGAAAAGACCATCCCTCTCCGAGAGCAGGCGTTGCCCGAAACGGCCGACGCGGCCGCCGACCTCCCCGCGGAAACGGCCCACAGCCGCTAAGCCCGCCCCCGGCCCCGCGCCAGCCTTTGACGGGCGGGCGACCTCTTCCTCAACCATGCCCACCATCCACCTGCTCATTGACCCGCCCTACCAGGAAAAAGTGGCTGCCGAGCGCCTCGTCGCGGCTGCCCAAGCCGCGCTGCGAGACCAGGGCGCAGCCGACGCCGCGCTGAGCGTCCGCATCACCGACGACGCCGCGCTGCAACGCCTCAACGCCCGCTATCGCGGCATCCACGCGGTCACCGACGTGCTCTCATTCGAAGACGGCAGCCTCGACCCCGAAACCGGCAGCCTTTATCTGGGCGATGTGGTCATCGCCTACCCCCGCGCGGCCGCGCAAGCCGCGCGCGGCGACCACCCCGTGGCCTGGGAACTCTGCCTGCTGGTCGTGCACGGTGTGTTGCACCTGTTGGGGCACGACCACGCCGAGCCGGGCGAAAAAGCCCGCATGTGGGCGGCCCAAGAACGCATTTTAGCCAGCCTTGGCTGCCCCCTCTCACCGGCGTGAGCCAGCCGAGGCGCCAACCGTAACGATGTCTGCACTGTTTGCCCGTTTTCGCTCTTTCCGCTATGCTTTTGCGGGGCTGGGCTACATGCTGCGCACCCAGCCCAACGCCCGCATCCACGCGGCGGCCACCCTGCTGGTCACCGCGCTGGGGCTGTGGCTGCGGCTGGACGCGCTTTCGTGGGCGCTGTTGGCCGCCGCCGTTACCGTGGTCTGGGCTGCCGAGGCGTGCAACACCGCGTTGGAAGCCGCAATCGACCTGGCCTCGCCGCAAATTCACCCCGTAGCCAAAGCCGCCAAAGATGCCGCCGCGGCGGGTGTGCTGCTGGCCGCGGGCGGCGCGGTGGTCATCGGCCTGCTGGTGCTGGGGCCGCCGCTGTGGAGCCGCCTGGCCGCGGCGGGCTTCTTCCCCTGAGCCATGACCACGCCTTCCCCCGATTACTACGCCGCGGGCGGGGTCATCGTCCGCCCGCCGCAACAGGTCTTGGTGCTGGAGCGCCCCAGCCGGGGCGAAATCCGCCTGCCCAAAGGGCACATCGACCCCGGTGAAAGCCCGCTGCACGCCGCGCGGCGCGAAATTGCGGAAGAAAGCGGCTTCTGCCATTTGCGGCTGTTAGCCGACCTGGGCAGCCAGCGGGTGGCCTTCCCTTACCAAGGGCGCACGTGGGTGCGCGAAGAGCGGTACTTCCTCTTTCTGCGCGACGGCGCGGCCGAACCCGACGCCGCGCCAGAAGAGCAGTTCCGCCCCCGCTGGGTGACATGGGAGGAAGCAGAACGGCTGCTGACCTTTGCCGCCGAGCGCGAATGGCTGCGCCGCGGCCGCCGCGCCTGGCAAGCCTTCACCGAGAAAGGAGCCCCCTGATGAACCCTGCATTCCGTTTTGGCACCGTGGGCACGCCCAAATCCGCGCCCAAAAAGCCCGGTGGCAGCGTGGGCGCGATCTTGCGCCTGCGCGAACTCGGCCTGGACGCGTTGGAACTGGGCTGGGTGCGAGCGGTGCGGGTCAGCGAAAAGACGTGCGCGGCCATCAAGGCCGCCGCGGCCGAGCACGACGTCGCGCTGAGCGTGCACGCGCCTTATTTCATCAACCTCAACGCGGACGACGAAGAATGGCCCAAATCGCGGCAGCGCCTGATGGACGCCGCGTACTACGGCTATTTGGCCGGCGCGACCGACATCGTCTTCCACCCCGGCTCGTATTTTGGCCGCCCGCCCGCGGAGGTACTGCCCAAGGCCATCGCCCGCCTGGAAGGCGTGGCCGCCGAACTGCGCGACCGGGGCGTGGAAGTCACCCTGCGGCCCGAAACCATGGGCAAAAGCGCGGTCATCGGCTCGGTAGAAGATACCCTCGCGCTGAGCCAGGCCGTCCCCGGCGTCGCACCGTGCCTGGATTTCGCCCACCTGCACGCCCGCCCCGGCGACGGCAGCATGAATTCCTACGACGAATGGGCGCGCGTGCTCGAAGCCTACGGCAACGCCTTGGGCGACGACGCGCTGCAACGCCTGCACATCCACCTTTCGGGCATCGAATACGGCCCCAAAGGGGAACGCAACCACCTCAAGTTCGCAGAGGCCGACCTGGACGTGTTGGCCATCTTCCACGCCCTGAAAGACTTCGGCGCGGCAGGCCGCATCTTGTGCGAAAGCCCGGTGCTGGAAGAAGACGCCCTGCTGCTCAAGCAATGGTGGGAAGAACTCACCACGTAACCACGCAACCAAGAACAACTCACCCATCCACGGAGGCCCCCATGCCTGTCAAACATGCCGACGAAGTGCCCTACCAGCCCGTAAACGCGGGGAAAGACACCGCCATCCAGATTTTGATTTCCCCCGAAGAAGGGCCGCATTTCGCCATGCGGCGCTTCACCATGAAGCCCGGCGGTGGCATGCCCAAACACACCAACGCGGTGGAGCACGAGCAATACGTGCTGCAGGGCCGCGCCCGCATTGCCATCGGCGAGCAGGAATACGAAGTCCAGGCCGGGGATGTGGTTTTCATCCCCGCGGGCGTGCCCCACTGGTACAAGAACATCGGCGACGAGGATTTCGTCTTCCTCTGCCTGGTGCCCAATTTGCCGGACGAAATCGAAATTTTGGAGTAACCGTTCAGTCTCGGTAAGGAGAAACCACAGATTACGCGTAATTACCTACCCAGAAGCGCTGCAGTGGCTTTTCGCCCTCACCTTACCCCCGCTGCGCGCCCCCTCTCCTCTCCCAATGGGAGAGGAGAGGGGGCTGAGCCGCTACCCTGAGCGAAGACGCAAGGGGTGGCTCTGGGGGAGTGGTGAGGGCGAGCAAGGTGTAATGCTGTTTCATGGCATGGCAGAGTTATTGGAATATTGCTTGTCAACCTCGTTTTCGGCGCAGGGTAGGTAGTTACGATTACGCAGAAAGACATCCACAGAGATTTCACGTAACTGTTCAGCCTTTGGGAAACAGCCCACGGATGAACGCGGATGATGGCGGATAGACGCGGATTTTAGGGCGCGGAGGCCCCCAAATGACGCCAACGGCCGCATGCCGCTTCCCGTTTCCTGAGCCTTTTGTGGTTTTCTGCCTGTGTCATCCGTAGCGTCTCTTTGAGGCTGAATAGTTGCCATTTTGGGGTAAAATTCGTCCCTGTGCCAGCGCCAACCGGCGATGGGGCCCGCCGCAATTGCCGAGAGGCTGATGGCTCCTACCGACGACATCTTCACAAGGAGGCTACCTCGGTATGGAACGGCCATCCCTCTTGCTTTTCATCGGCGTCGGGGGGTTCCTCGGCGCGGTGTTGCGTTATCTGGTCAGCGGTTGGGTGCAAGACTGGTCGCACAGCAGCACCTTCCCTTACGGCACCATCGCGGTCAACCTGATAGGCGCTTTCTTGCTCGGCCTGCTGGCTTACGCGGGGCAACGGTATGGCGTGTTTTCCCCCGAAGCCCGCGCCCTGCTGCTGATCGGTTTTCTGGGGGCCTTCACCACCTTTTCGACTTTCGAATGGGAAACGTTCAACCTGCTCCACGATGGCAAAGACCTTGCCGGGCTTCTCTACGGCGGGGGGCAGGTCTTTCTCGGTTTCTTTGCCGTTTGGTTGGGCCGCATCGCCGCCCACACCCTTTGGAGGTAACCCATGAAACTGCCCGAAGAAGGCGCACTGCTCCGCATTTTCATCGGCGAAGACGACCGCTACGAGCACAAGCCGCTCTACGAATGGCTGGTGCTCAAAGCCAGGGAATCGGGGCTGGCCGGGGCCACGGTGTTACGGGGGATGATGGGCTACGGCTCCAGCAGTCGGCGTATTCACACCGCGCGGCTACTACGCCTCTCTGAAGACTTGCCCATCGTGGTAGAGATCGTAGACACCGAAGAACGGCTGGAAGCCTTCCTCGACCAAATTGGCGACGCGGTCAAAGAGGGGCTGATCACGATGGAGCGGGCGCGGGTGAAACTGTATCGCGGCCGCAAGTGAGGGGCCGGGTCAACGGCGGTTGCTGCCGTTTTCCTGCAGGGCGGCGCGCAATTGGTCGGCAAAGGTCTGTAAGGTGTGTTGCCGCAGCCGTTTGATCAGGGTGCGCGAAAACCCCGTTTCTTCCATAAAAGTTCGCATGGTCACCATCTCAGAAGTGGCGACCATGACGGTAACCGTGCCGCTGAAAATGCGAGGCATGGAACGGGTGAAAGCCAACGCCTGCTCTGGCGTTAGTTGTTCCTGGGCGCGACGCGCCAAGCGGTTGATCCATTGGGAAGCCAATCCCACGATCACTTCGTTGGGCACGTCTTTCTGCACGTGTTCCACCGCGACAAGCATCTCTTGTAGCCAAAATTCCTCTTCGTTGGTCATCTGAAACAGGCTCCGATACCAGCCCGCCGGGTCACCGTTCAAATAAGTATCCGCATACTGACGAGTGGCCTCATTAGCCTCTAAAATGGCACGGATTTCAGCCCCAACCTCTTCGGCCCATGGCAGACACACCTCAGCCAGCGAGCGCAGCACCGCGAAGTCTTGCGCTTGCAAGTCGGCTAAAGTAACTGCCAGGTTAAGGATGAGGCGCACTTCCTCTTGCAACGAGACAGAGTTTTGAGATGTCGTCATCAATTCCTCCTCTCCAGTGCAGCATCTCTGTTTAGCCTCAGTGAGAGGGAATCGCGGATTGCAGAAGCAGGAAAACACAGAAAGCGGGCAATGGGGCGCGGAATGCGGGGAGCGTTGCGTTGGCTTCGCTCGCTTTATCCCTCTTCACGCCTCTGCGTCCCTCTGCGTCCCTCTGCACCTCTCTGCGCCGGCGTTCCCTCACGCAAGTCTTTCCTTCAGCGGCGCGAACAGCCGCCGGTACTGGTCGGTTTGCAGCACTTCGTGGGGATCCAACTGCGCCTTGAGGTCGAAATAGCGCCGCAGGGTGTCTTCGCCCAACGAGGCCAGCCAGGCGTCGGGGGTGAGGGTGGCGTCTTTGGCTAAATAAAAGCGCCCGCCTGCCTGCAGCACAATGCGGTTGAGCACGTCGGCCATGTCTTGCAGGCGGCGGCGGTTGCCGTTGGTGACGCGGAAATCCATGGCCAGCGAAAAGCCGTCCACCGCGTGGGAAAGCAGGAAGCGGTCGGGGCGGTGGCGCTTGACCACGCCCAAATAGGTGGGCAGGCTGTGGCGGTGGGTGGTTTCCAGCATCTCGCGGAAAGCCTCGTAGGCGTTTTCCTTGGGCACGAAGCACTGATACTGAATCAGCCCGCCCTTGCCGTAGGCGCGTTCCCAGTGGGGAACATAGTCGAGCAGGAAGTTAAAGGCCGCGTGGGACTGGCGGAAGGTTTTGTGGTTCCCCAAGGTGCGGGCGCTGAGGTACTTGGCCGTGTTGATGCCCCACAGGCCGAGGCGGTTCATGAAGGGGCGCATGAACATCCACAGCACGCTCTTGGGCACGAAGAGGATGTTTTCGGGCAGGGTCTGGTAATCCAGCGCCAGGGTGCGCGCCGGGTGCCAGTCTTCGCCGGGTTCCAGGTAGCGGGCGACGTGAATCTGCCCCCGCCCCAGGCCCTTGCCCCGGGCCGTGCCGTCCAACCAGGCAACCACATAGTCGCTGGATTCCTTGTGCGCGTCCAGGTCGTCTAACATTTGCTTCAGGTGGGGCACCGCCCACGCGCCGACTTCCACTTCGCCGGAATGCACCCTGTGCAGCCGCAGGGTGATTTCGGTGAACACGCCCAAGGTGCCCATGCTGCTTACCAACGCGGGGAAGAGGTCGTCGTCGGGGGAAAGGGCAACTTCCTCGCCCGTGGGCAGCAGCGCCCGCAGACGGGTAACGTGCTCGCCGATGGTGCCCGCCAGCCAGTTGTTCTTGCCGTGCACATTGGCCGCTAAGCAGCCGCCGATGGTGGGCTTCATGGTGCCGGGCACCACCGCAGGCCACCAGCCATCTTCCAGGGCATATTGCCACAGGCGCTCGATGGTCACGCCCGGCTCCACGGTGATTTCGCCGCTGTCGGGGTTCCACGCCAAGATGCGGTTCATGCGCCGCAGGTCGAGCACCACCCCGCCGGAAGCCATGTGGGGGTCGCCGTAACTGCGGCCTGCGCCCCGCAGCGCCACCCGCAGGTTGCGTTCTTGGGCTTCGCGGAGGAAGTGGGCAACCTGCTCCGCGTGAGTCGGGCGGAAGACGTAAGCCGGCGCGCTGATGCTGTGGCCGAAGTTTTCCAGCCGGCGGAGATGGTCGAGGGAGAGGGTGAGGTGAGAGGGCATGGGGGGCCTCGGGGGATGAGGATTCAAGATTTAGGATTTAGGATTTAGGGGGTGGGGAGGTAGGGCATTTCGGGGCCGGGGAGGCCCAAGTGTTCGGCCAACGCGGCGCGGAGGGCGGTACGGTCGTCCCAGGGGTATTCGGTTTCGCCGAAGCACATGGATTGCTCGTGCCCCTTGCCGCAGGCCATCACCAGATCGCCAGGGCGGGCGAGGCGCACCGCTGCGCGAATCGCCTCCCGCCGATCGGGGATGCGGAAGAAGGTCTTGCCTTCCACGCCGCCTTGCGCCCGCGCCGCGGCGGCCATTTCTTCCAGAATGGCGTCCAATGGCTCGGTGCGGGGGTCTTCGGCGGTCAAAATGGTAATGTCGGCCAGTTGGGTCGAAACCTCGGCCATCAGGCGGCGCTTTTCCCGGTCGCGCAGGCCTGCGGAGCCGAAAACGGCGATCACGCGCCCCGCGGTCATGCCGCGGGCGGTTTCCAGCGCCCGCCGCAGCGCGTTGGGTGTGTGCGCGAAATCCACGATCGCGGTGAAATCTTGCCCCAAGTCAATGCGCTCCATGCGCCCGGGGATGGCTGCCAGCGCGGCCACGCCTTCTTGCGCGGCTTCCGGCGCGATGCCCAGCCCCACCACCGTGGCCGTGACCGCGGCCAGGATGTTGCTCACATTGTAGCCGCCCACCAACTGCGAGGTGAGCGGCAGGCGGAAGCCCGGCCCCACCGCGGTGAAGACCAGCCCTTGCGGGGTGTGGCGCACGTTCTCAGCACGCACGTCGGCTTCCGGGTGCAGGCCGTAGGTCACAGCACGCACCTTCAGGCGGGGGGTGAGGAAGGCATAGGAGCCCTCGTCGTCGCGGTTGAGCACGGCAAGGCGAGGGTTGCCCTGGGGCTTGGGCGGCGTCTCGGCCAGCATGTCGAACAGGCGGGCTTTGGCGGCAAAGTAGGCTTCCCGCGAGCCGTGGTAGTCCAAGTGTTCGTGGGTGATGTTGGTGACCACGCCGATGTCGAACTCGCAGGCGGTCACCCGATGCTGGGCGAGGCCGTGGGAGGTGGCTTCCAGCACGGCGTGGGTGAGGCCGGCCTCAACCATTTCGGCGAGGTAAGCCTGGGTTTCGGGCGCGGGCGGGGTGGTGGTGTGGAAGCCGGTATCCAGCACCCGCTCGCCCACCACCGCGTTGACGGTGGAAATCATGCCCGCGGCGAGGCCCGCGGCCTTGAGAATGTGGAAGATGAAATTGGCAGTGGTGGTCTTGCCGTCGGTGCCCGTGACGCCGATGACGGTGAGGCGGTGGGCGGGGTTGCCGTAGAAGCGGGCGACCAGGTAGGCGAGGGCTTCGCGGGCATCGCGCACCTGGGTGTAGGGCACGGCCAGGTCGGCAAATGCGGAAGGCGGGCGGGTGCCGACGACAGCGGCCGCGCCGCGCGCCACCGCCGCGGGGATGAAGCGGTGCCCGTCCACCGCCACCCCAGGGATGGCAACGAACAGGTCGCCGCGACGCACCTGGCGGGAATCCGCCGCGATGCCCGTCACCCAGACGTCTTCTTCGGGTGCGGGCACGGGGTAAGGCAGCGCGGCGAGCAAATCGGCGAGAAAGATGGGGCGGGGTTTGGGCATGGGGCAATTATATCATCGGGGGGTAGGGGCAAGGCGGTGCCTCGCCCCTACCCTGCCGCCTTCTGTGTTTTCGGTGGCCTTTCTGTGCCTTCTGTGTTTCCCCACGCCGCCCCTCAACGCCGCGGGGGCGTGTGGGCGTAACGTTTTCGTAGGGGCGAACGGCCGTTCGCCCCTACAGGAACGCCGCACGCCAAAAGCGGGCGAGGCAACGCCTCGCCCCTAACCTGCCGCCTTCTGTGTTTTCGGTGGTGTTTCTGTGTCTTCTGTGTTTCCCCGCGCCGCGCCCAAAGCCCGCGGGGGCGTGTGGGCGTAACGTTTTCGTAGGGGCGAACGGCCGTTCGCCCCTACCCGTGCGGCGACGAGTCGCCGCACGCCCAAAACGGGGCAAGGCGGTGCCTCGCCCCTACCCTGCCGCTTT
>JALUDX010000184.1 GCA_027053355.1 Anaerolineales bacterium
GCTCGCGGCCAAAAGTCGGCAGCGTGAGGGGAAGCGCATCGGGGGAAAGGGCGCTGACCGTGCGGCGCAGGCTTTCCAAGGAACGCAGCAGGTAGCCCACGAGGAAGTAGGCCGCCAACGCACCCACGGCCACCATCACGGCAACGCCCAGCAGGCCATAGCGCCAGAAGTTGGCTTGCTCGCGCAGCGAAACGCCGGGGACGACGAGGCCCGCGGCCGGCTCGTTTGGAGGGGAAGGGGAAACGTTCGCACCGCCCGGGGCGATAAAAACCTGCGATTGCGGCTGGGGCGAGTGGAGCGTCACCGCCCAGTAGGGGACGTTGGCAATGTAAACCAGCATCCCCAAGCCCAAAACGGCGATGAGCACGCTTACACTCACGGTCAAGCGCAAGCGCAGGCTGTTCCACCAACGCCGGGGCTCAGGCATGGCTTTCCTCCTCAGGCGGCGCAAAGCGGTAACCCGCGCCGGGCAAAGTTTGGATGAAGCGGGGGTGCTTGGGGTCGTCGCCCAATTTGCGGCGCAGCAGGTGAATGTGGACGCGGATGGTGTTGGTGAAAGGGTCGGCCTCCGCGCCCCAGATGTGCTCCAGCAGTTCTTCGGCAGAAATCACGCGGCCCGGGTGGCGCATCAGATATTCCAGCAGGGCGAATTGGCGGGTGGTCAGGTGGAGGGGCTCGCCGTTGAGCCACGCCTGACGGCTGGCGGGGTATAAGCGCAAGCCGCGCCATTCCAACACCGGCTGGGGATTGGGTGCCGCGCGGCGCAGCAAGGCGCGGATGCGCGCGGCCAGCACGGGCAATTCCACCGGTTTGACCACGTAGTCGTCCGCGCCGGCATCCAGCCCTTCTACGATGTCCTCAGGGCGATCCAGCGCGGTCAAGATGAGGATGGGGAGGTGCTCATCGCGCGCCCGCAGCCAGCGGCAAAGGGTGAAGCCGTGGCCATCGGGCAAGCGCAAATCCAGCACCACAATGTCGTAAGAGAACACGCTCAACGCGTAGCGGGCATCCTCAAGGGTGGCGGCGACGTCCACCGTGTAGCCCTGCTGGCGCAATCCCAACTGCAAAGCACGGGCTAAAGGCGCGTGGTCTTCTACCAGCAAAACACGCATGGGCGGCTCCTACCATCAGATGGCATAAAAACGGTTAGCAACGGAACGGTAAGGCCCGATATCGCCAAATGCCCCAACTTACATCCCCCTACTTCGCTCAAGATCACTGGCTCTAAAAAGGTCTTCATCTTTCCTTTTCATCAAAAATGTTTATGATGCACAATCTCCCTTTATACATTCGTCCAACGACTCGCACATAATCCCCTTCCTTGAGTTTAGATATTTTACCTTGCCACAACTTCAACGGGAGTCCTGAAACGGGATCAAATTTTTCACCTATCAAGAATCTCCGTGGCAGCCATCCTTCCACCGTGTTCTTGTTTTGGACGAGCCGTGTTGTTTTAATTTCACAAACTACTTCTTGCCCTTTGAGATGACATTTCCGAACTACGCCAGTGATATTCACTGCATTAATCCAAATTTTGTCGGCCACCCAATTTTGAGAAGTGGGATGCCCCACCATGAAAACCTGATCCCCCGGCGCGACCGGAAATGCAGCCGTCCACGCCCCCTCATCTACGGTAACGTTTGGGGCAAGTACAACCGTCCGCACGCCTTGAGCCGTTTGGACGTCCATTCGTCTTCCATTCACCTCAACTACTTTTCCCCCCAGCATATCCTCAGGCACATCAGTAAAGTTAGGCGGTGGTGGAGGAAACAATTCTTGTGCCCATTGCTCAGCAAGACGGCGAATTTCCTCCTGAGGAAGCCCCCGGCGCTCGGCGTCGTTCAGGCGGCGCTCAAAGGTGAGCACCCGCTGCACGCCCGCCTCATCGGCGCCGTGGGCGCGCAGCATCTCGGCCAGTTCTTCGGGCGGGTGGAGCACCTTGTTATCGCTCACAACGATAACGTGCTCCGGCGCGCCTGCGGCCTGCGCCTTCCACGGCGCTAAAGCCAGCAAGGCTACGCCCAACAGTGCGACAATGCTTAGCAATTTCCAGCGGCTTTTCATGTTTCACCTCCTGAAAGCCAAAGCAACAGACGAAAGCTTGCGCTATTGCCATTGTATGCAATGCCGCCGGGGCTGGCAAGTCGTCCAAAGGTTTACAAAGGCCA
>JALUDX010000185.1 GCA_027053355.1 Anaerolineales bacterium
CACCCCCACTACGCCGCCGCCCCCCGCGCAGCCCGCAGCCAGCCTGCAGCCGTGCGTTTCCCCCCAAGATACCGACCTCAAAACCCTGCCCTTGGATAGCGCCCCCTCGCCGGAAGAGGCGGTGCTCCAGGCGCTCAACCAGGGGATGCCCGCGCCCAACCTGGCACGCGCGTTGCAGCGCGCCGGTTTGGGCGGCTACCCCTTCGCGGCTCTGCCAGTAGACATGGACGGCGACCACTTCGAAGATGTGCTGGTTTCCCTCATCCTCGAACCGCAGAGCGTGCCCCCGCAAGGGATGTTGCTCATCTACATCTGCCGCCAGCGGAAGTACACCATGCCCATCACCTTCATGGAGCCCGCCGACCGCTACGCGTGGGGCGCGCCGGTGGTGCATTTTGCCCAAGACATGAACGCCGACGGTCGCACCGAGGTGGTGGTCTCTTCGGCCTATTGCGCCGCCGATGGCGTCACCTGCCAGGAAAAGTTTGCCATTTTGGGCTGGCAGGACGGCCACCTGATCGACTTGTTGGCCGACGCGGCCCAGCCCTTCCCCGCACCGGTGGCTACCCTCGCAGACCCCGACCGCGACGGCCGCTACGACCTGATCATAGAAACCGGCGATGGCCAGCGGCTGGTCTGGCATTATCGCCAGGGGAAATGGCGGCGCTGAGCAGCCGCGCGGCGCGGTTTGAGCGTGCGGCTCGCAGACCGTCCCCCTTTCCCCCACCAGCAGCCACGACGGGAGACCGATGTTCACTTTCGACCTTTTGGCCACCGATGGGCAGGCCCGCGCGGGCGTGTTCCACACCCCTCACGGCGACCTGGAGACGCCGGTTTTCGCGCCGGTAGGCACCCAGGCCACGGTGAAGGCCGTAACCCCCGACCAGTTGCGCGCCTTGGGCGCGACGTTGGTGTTAGCCAATACGTATCACCTGTATTTGCGCCCCGGCGACGGGCTGATTGCCGAACTGGGCGGCCTGCACGAGTTCATGCAATGGCCGCAGCCCCTCCTCACCGACTCGGGCGGGTTTCAGGTGTTTTCGCTGGCCAAAATCCGCGAAATCGACGCGGATGGCGTTACCTTCCGCAGCCATTTGGACGGCTCGGTGCATCGCTTCACGCCGGAAAAATCCGTCGCCATTCAAGAAAATTTGGGCGCCGACATCATCATGGCCTTCGACGAATGCCCCTCGCCTTACGACCGGGCTTACAACGAAGCCGCGCTGGCGCGCACCCATCGCTGGGCTGAACGCAGCCTGCGCGCCCACACCCGCCGCGACCAGGCGCTCTTTGGCATCGTGCAGGGCGGGGTGTTCCCCGATTTGCGGGAACGCTCGGCCGAGTTCATCGCTTCGTTGGGTTTCCCCGGTCATGCCATCGGCGGCCTCTCGGTGGGCGAGACCAAAGCCGAGATGTATGCGATGTTAGAGGTGGTGAACGCGGTGTTGCCTGAGGACAAACCGCGTTATCTGATGGGCGTGGGCACGCCTCAAGATTTGATCGAAGGCGTGCGGCGGGGGGTGGACATTTTCGACTGCGTGCTCCCCACCCGCTTAGCACGCCACCACGCGGCCATGCTGCAAGACGGGGGGCGCCTGAATTTGCGGCGGCAAGAATTTGCCCGCGACCCGCGGCCCATCGACGCGGGGTGCACGTGTTACACTTGCCAGCACTTCAGCCGGGCTTATTTGCGCCATCTCATCGTAGCCAAAGAAATGCTGGCCGCGACTTTGCTTTCCATCCACAATTTGCACACCTTGGTGCACCTGGCGCAAGCCATGCGGCAGGCCATCCGCGAGGGGCGCTTCGAGGCCTGGGCAGCGCAGGTACTGGCCGCAGCCGGCCAAGGAGGTTTGCCATGACCCTTTTCCAGGCCATCGTCCTGGGCATCGTGCAGGGCATCACCGAATTTTTGCCCATTTCCAGTTCCGGCCATTTGGTGTTAGTGCCCCATGTGCTCCATTGGCAGATCCCGGCGCGGCAGGCTTTTGTGTTCGATGTGCTGGTGCAAATGGGCACGTTGGTGGCGGTGATGGCCTATTTTTGGGACGACCTGTGGGGCATTGTGGTGCATTTCGTGACCGCGCTGCGCCATCGCCGCCCCCTGGAAACCGCGGAAGCCCGCCTGGGCTGGTATTTGCTGCTGGCTACGGTACCTGCCGTAGTAGGCGGCTTGTGGTTCAAAGACACGGTCGAAGCCGCGTTTGCCTCCCCGCGGGCGGTGGGTTATTTCTTGTGGGCTACGGCCGCGCTGCTCATCGTGGCCGAGGTGTTGGGCAAGCGCCGCCGCGACCTGCGCGCCCTCACCTGGTGGGACGCGCTCGTCATCGGCCTTTTTCAGGTTTTAGCCCTCTTCCCCGGCGTGTCGCGCAGCGGCAGCACCATCAGCGGCGGGATGCTCCGCCACTTCGACCGCCGTTCGGCAGCCCGTTTTTCCTTCCTCATGTCAGTGCCGGTGATGTTGGGGGCCGGCGCGGTGGCGTTGAAGGAACTGTTGAGCCTGCCCGCGGTGGGGCAAGTCTGGCTGCCGGTGTTGGTGGGCTTTCTCACCGCGCTGGTTTCAGGCTACCTGGCGATCAAGTGGCTGCTGGCCTACCTGGGGCGGCACAGCCTGTGGGTCTTCGCCAGTTATTGCCTGTTGCTCGGCGCGGGGATCGTCTGGCTGTCCGCGTGAGCCGTTCCTGCTCGCAAAGCCACGGCTGGCGTAACTGTTCAGCGCAAACAAAAGAGAAATTTCACTGACGCAGAAGGAAAAACCCAGAAGACACAGAGAAGGCACAGAAAATGGGGAGGCGGGAAACGGGATGCGGCTGTTGGCGTCATCTCGGCGACCTCGGCGTTGTTATCCACAGATTGACACAGATTTACGCCGATTGAAGCAGAAACACAGAAGACACAGAAACGCCACAGAAAACACAGAAATTTCCTCTCTGCGTCTTTGGGCGAGGCATCGCCTCGCCCCTACGCCGCGTCTTTGCGTTAATCTTGGCGCTCTTTGCGTTTCTTGGCGCCCTTGGCGCTCTAAAATCCGCGGCATCCGCAATGATCCGTGTTCATCCGCGGCCTATTTTCCCAAGGCTGAACAGTGACCGGCTGGCGCAGAGCCCCCAGAGACGCTCTGAACCATCTTCCCAACGGTAAGGTCGCTTATGTCTCCCCTCGACCCTCAGCGGGTCAAAGCCATTTGCTTCGACATCGACGGCACCCTCAGCGACAGCGACGATGTGTTGGTGCAACGCCTGACGCCCTGGATGCGCCCCTGGGCGGCGCTGTTGCGCCGCGACCCCGCCCGGCTGGCGCGGCAGGTGGTGATGGCCGCCGAAACGCCCATCAACGACCTCTACGAGGTCACCGACCGCCTGGGGCTCGATGGGTTTTTCTTCCGCCTGGCCCACTGGTGGGGGAAACGCTGGCCCCACCCGCCGCGCCGTGAACGGCTCATCCCGGGGGTGGACACCATGTTAGCCGCGCTGGCTTCCCGCTACCCCCTGGCCGTGGTCAGCGCCCGCCCCCGCGAGGCCACCGAGCGGTTTTTGCGGCAGTTTGGCCTGCAATGGTATTTCGGCGAGTGCGTGGCCTCGGCCGAAACGTGCCCGCGCACCAAGCCCGACCCCGCGCCCGTGCGTTGGGCTGCCGCGTGCCTGGGTGTGGAACCGGAAGCCTGCCTGATGGTGGGCGACACCACGGTAGACATCCGCGCCGGCCGCGCAGCCGGCGCGCAAACCGTGGGCGTGCTCTGCGGCTTTGGCGAAGCCCAAGAACTGCAACAAGCCGGCGCGGACCTGATTTTGCCTTCGACCGCCGATTTGGTAGAATGGTTGTAACGGCCCGGCCTTCGGGAAACAGCCCGCGCATGAACACGGATGATACGGATAGACGCGGATTTTAGGGCGTCAAAATTGCCAAGACGACGTCAAGAGCGCCAAGGAAATCAACGCCTCCCGCGCCATGCCTTCTCTGTGCCCTCTTTTTTCTCTGCGTCATCTGCGGCTCTTTACCCCCAAGACGCAACCCCTGCGGAAGGGTGAAGCCCACCATGCCTCGTGTCGCCCTGTTTTTGGATTTCGAGAACTTCTACACCACCCTCAAACGCCGCAGCGTGGGGCGTGGGGGGCCTTTTGGCGCGTCCCCTCATCTGGATTTCGAGCAACTGGTGGCCTACATCGAAGAGAACTACGGCACCCTGAACCCCGAAGATTTCATCGCGGTGGCCAACTTCACCCACTACAACCCGCAAATCGGCGGCCTGAACCGGGTAGCCCGGGTGATCGACGCGCAGAGTTTCCTCAGCCGCAGCGCGCGGCAACGCCGCTTTGGCCGCGGTAAGGGCAAGCGGTTCGTCATCCGCGATTTCGCCGACATGCGCCTTGCCTTCGAGGTGGGGCAACACGTCGCCACCCGCCCGGCGGATATTTACATGCTGGGCAGCGGCGACGAAGCCTTTACGGCCATCGGCCGCACCTTGCAGGAAATGGGCTTCCCTGTGGTCTTTTTGGTCGCCGATCCGGAATCGGAGGCTGTCGACCACAACATCCGCGCCGAATTCGACTTGCTCGACTTTGCGGTCACCCAGCGTGCGCCCGAACCCGAGCCTGAACCGGCAGAAGAAGCCCCTTCCCCTGCCGCGGCCGCTGCCGACGTGCAAACTTTGGTGTCCGCGCTGCGCCGCGAATTCAGCACGGCCATCCCCGTGGCCTTGATCGAGGCGTTGTTGGGGCCTGCCCAGGCCACGGAGCAACTGCGCAAAGCCCAGGGCGAGGGGCTGATCGACCTGTGGGAAAGCCCTGCCCGCGTCCCCTGCGTTTCGCTGCAAAGCGAACGCCTGTTTGGCAAAGTGCAAATCATGGAAAGCCGCGGCGATCTGGTTGAAGCCGCGCGGGTGCTCCAGGCGGTGCAACGTATCGCCGCCCAGGCGCCGACCGGCGCGGATCGGGTGTATTGGCGCCGCGCACTGCGCGACACGTTAGGGCTTTCGAACCGGCAAGCCAAGGCCTTGCTGCAACGGCTGTTGCACCTGGGCGTGCTGCGCGACGGGCACATGAAGCACCCGCGCATCACCCTCGATGTGGTGCGCGGGTGGTTGAAAGACCAAGGTCCAAAGTAACGGTTCGAGAAGTTGAGGTGCTGAGGGATTGGGGTAAAGGGAAAGTGGTTACTTGGTTGCCTGGTTGCCTCTCTTGGCGGCCTGGTGTTTCTCTGTGTCTTTGTGTTCCTTTGCGTTACGTGGCGTCTCCTCATTCGCAACTCGCCATTCGCTCCCGCGTCATCCGCGGGCTATTTTCCTAAAGACTGAACAGTGGTAATTACCTACCCAGAAGCGCTGCAGTGGCTTTTCGCCCTCACCTTACCCCCGCTGCGCGCCCCCTCTCCTCTCCCACTGGGAGAGGAGAGGGGGCCGAGCCACTACCCTGAGCGAAGTCGAAGGGGCCGGCTCTGGGAGAGTGGTGAGGGCGAGCAAGGTGTAATGCTGTTTCATGGCATGGCAGAGTTATTGGAATATTGCTTGTCAACCTCGTTTTTGGCGCAGGGTAGGTAGTTACGAACAGTGAGCGTCTAAAATCCTTTCGGAGGCTCAGCCATGACCACCACGCCACGCTTTCTGCTCCTGCAAGCCCGCAACGCCGACGACCCGGTGCGGGAAAGCGAACGCCAAGACTTCCTCTGGGCCACCGGCCTGCCCGCCGAAGCCATTGTGCCTTACGATATGCTGCAGGGCCCGCCGTCGCCCGCGCTGTGGCAAAGTTACGACGGTCTCTTTGTTGGCGGCAGCGGTGAATACAACGTCTCTGACGGCAGTTGTCCGTACCTCACACCCACTTTGGACTTTCTCAACGACGTGGTCGTCGCGGCCAAACCCATGTTTGCCACCTGTTTCGGCTTTCAACTGCTCAGCGTAGCCTTGGGCGGGCAAGTGACGCGTGACCTGGAGCGGGCTGAAATCGGCACTTTTCGCGTTTACCTCACCCCCGAAGGTCGCAGCGATGACCTCTTCCGCCGTTTGCCCCCCAGTTTCCCAGCTCAACTAGGACACAAGGAACTGACCACTCGCTTCCCCCAGGGTGCGGTGCTTTTGGCCTATTCTGACCTCGCACCCTATCAGGCGCTCCGCATCCCCGACGCGCCCATTTGGGCGACTCAATTCCACCCCGAACTCAGCCGTGAGAGCAACTTGGGGCGGCTGATGCGCTACCGCGAGGTGTACGTGCACACCCTGGGCGAGGAAGGCTTCCGCCGCCTGGTGGACAACTTCCACGACAGCCCCGAGGCCAATTTGCTCCTGCGCTGGTTCTTGGAATTGGTGTTCGATTACCGCTCAGCCTGAAAATCGGGCGCGGATGCGGCGGAGGAAAGCGCATGTCTGCCCAAACAGGTTACGACGCCATCGCGTGGGTGTACCGCCGACATTGGGGGGCTTTTTCCGGGCGGCGCTTTCTGCCCGTGCTGGAGCGCCTTTTGCTCCCCCACCTGCCCCCTCACGCGCACATTTTGGATTTGGGCTGCGGCACCGGCAACGTGGCCCGCGCGCTCACCGAAAAAGGCTACCGCGTCACCGGCGTGGATCTCGCAGCCGCGATGGTGCAGCAAGCCCGTCAGGTCGCGCCGCAGGCCACGTGCGTGCACCACGATATGTGCACGTTCCGGCAGCCGGGGGCTTTTCACGCGGCCATCGCGGTCTTTGCCACTTTCAACCACCTGCCCGACCTGAAAGCCTGGCGCGCGTGCCTGCAAAACACCCGCCGCAACCTCAAACCGGGCGGCTGGCTGTTGTTCGATTTCAACACCCCCGACCGCTTGGCCGCGCAGTGGTCGGGCACCGAGGTGGTGGTCGAAGAGGACATGGTGGTGATTGCGCGGGGCGCTTATGACCCCAAGAGCCAGACGGCCACCACAGAGATTACAGCCTTCCGCCCGCAGGGGGCGCTGTGGCAGCGCGACGATGCGGTTTTGCGCTTACGCGGCATTGCCGAAGCCGACGTGCGCCGAGTTTTGCACGACGTCGGCTTTGCAGAGATCGCCTTCCACCCCACGGCCAGGCCGTCGGGCGAGCCCGGGCGCATCTTCGCCCTCGCCCGCACCCCAGCCGCCGGAGGTCAACCCTATGAAAGCCGGTGAACGGCTGCTCGCTGTGGCCATCGTGGCCTGGATGGTCTTTCTGGGAGCCTGGCAAGGATGGAAAAGACAGCGCACCGCCGGCCCGGCCGACCAGCCGCCTTACCTCGCGGTGCACGACCCTATCCCCCAGAATGCGCAGGCTCAGGCCATCCAACAAGTGATCGAAAACGGTTGGCGGACGGTGCAAGCGGCCATCGCCAGCCCTACGCGGGCACAAGAAGCCGCATACACCGCTCAACTGACCCGCTATTTCAGCACCGAGCCTCGGCCTGGTGGCCGCGCGGCGTGCAGTCTCCCCCCGTTTTCGGAGCAAAGGCTTTCTCCCTTGGGGCAACGCCCTGGCCATGCCTCGGAACTGGCCGTCCAGCGTGCCATCATCGGCCAAGCCCGGGCAAATGCACGCCGCGGCGGTTTTACCGCGGCCGGCTGTTGGCCGCTTGCTTTCGATTACAAACGGCTGGATATCTTGGGCCGACAGGCCGTGGTCGTGGTAGATATTGTGAGTCAATGTCGGTTGGCATGGCGCACGGCCGAAGGCACCACGAAAATCGCCACCCCGCGGGGCAGTACGCAACACACCTTCCTGCTGCGTCGAGAGCCGCAAGGTTGGCGAATCCTTTCTGACCGCTTTATTTTTGTCCCCGGCGACGAACCTTGAGGGAAGATGACGCCTGCTGCCGGAAAGACGCTTGAGTTTTATGCCCGTCAGGCGGCCTGGAGCGGTGCGTATCACGGCCAGGTGACCAAGCGGCATCGGGCGCGCGCGGCGTGGGTGCGGGGGCTGGTCGGTGCACCGCCCAAACGCGCTTTGGAACTGGGCGCCGGCGGCGGGCAAGATGCCATTGCCCTCGCTGAGCAGGGCTACGACGTGGTCGCGGTGGAGCAAGTGCCAGCGCTGGTGCACCACGCGCACACACTGTTGCAGCAACATCCCCAGGCCGCGGCATGCGTGCGCTTTCTGACCGCGGATTTCTACCGCGTGGCGCTGCCCTCTGCGGCCTTCGATGTGGTCTATTATTGGGATGGTTTTGGCGTTGGCAGCGACGCAGCCCAACGCGCGTTGCTGCGCCGCATCCGCGATTGGCTCACCCCCGCGGGCCTGGCCCTAATCGAAGTGTATACGCCCTGGCACGCGGCCAAGTCGGTGGGCGTGCGCCAGCGGGTCGGCCGGGCGGTGCGCACTTACGATTTCGACGCGGCGGCCTGCCGCTGGATCGACCGCTGGCAACACACGACCAGCGGGGTTACCGTCCAGCAATCGTTGCGCTGCTATTCCCCCGCAGACCTGCGCCTGCTGCTGGAAGGCACGGGCTTGGTGTTGGCTCAGGTCTATCCCCAAGGGATGATGGACTATGCCCGTGGGCGCTACATCCTTTCTGCCCCGCTAACCCAGGCCATGACGTACGTGGCGCTTCTGAAGCCTGTGGCTCCCCGCTCAGCCTAAAAACCCAGCGCCTGCCGGGGGTCCACCCCCGAGAAGGGGGAAGGCTGCGCATCGCCGCCCAATAGGTCGTCCCAAAACGCTTTGTTGTAACGGCGAGAGCGCACCGGCAGCGGCATGGGCACGCTCCAGCCCAGCAGCAGCACCTCTTCCTTCTCTTGCAGCCGCGAAAGCATACCGCGCAGTTTGTCGCGCCCCGAAAGCCCGGAAAGCACGGCGCGGATATCTTCCTCATCGCCCAGCCAGCCCGAAATGCGGGTGCCCAACTGCGACATCACTTCGTCGTAAATCTGCGAAGGCCGCTGGTCGATGATCAGCAGGGTGACGTAGTATTTCCGCAACTCGCGGGCGATGGTGCTGAACGTGGTCTGGGCTGCCATTTCGCGGTTGAGCAGTTTGTGGGCCTCTTCGATGACCACTACCAGGGGGCGCGGCGGGGCTTGCTCTTTGCCCGTGCGGTAGGCGTCGGTGCGTTTGACCCAGTGCTCGCGGATTTTGCGGGTGAGCAAGTTGGTCACCAGCAGGTAATCCAGTTCGGTGTCGTAATCGCCGAAAGAAAGGATGACGTGCCGCCCGTTTTCCAGCGCGGCGATGATTTGCTGCAGCCCTTCGGTGGCGGCTTCTTCCACCAGATAGGCGCGGTCGAAGATGCGGCGCAGTTTGTTGTGCAGCCCTTCGGCGGCCATGGTGTTGGTGCCCACTTCCTGCGCCCAGTGCGCCACACTGTCGGGGGCGGGCACGCGGCGGGTCTTGCCGCTTTCGTCGATTTCCTCGATGGTTTTGCCCACCTTCATTTTGCTGAACTCGGTTAGCCAACGGTCGCCAAACGAACTGTAAAGGGCGTGCAAGGTGGTAGGGGTGGTGTCGCGCAGGTTGAGGGTGCGGGAAAGCAGCAAAATGTCGTCGGGTTCGATATCCTGCTGGGAGATCAGCAGATCCAGGTCGGGGCGCTGGCCGCGGATGGTGGCGTTTTTCCCCAGCCCGACCACGAAAACCTTGTTGCCGAATTTAGTGTGCAGCCCCACGATGCGCTGGTTGGTGTCGGAGGCCACATCGTCGTAGGCGTATTCGTTGTGCATGTCGAAGACCAAGGTGGCCGCGGCGTCGTGGTGAATCAGACCGGCCAGCAGAATGCGGGTGAGGAAGGATTTGCCCGTGCCCGTGGCGCCGAAAATGCCTGCCGAGCGCTGCACGAACTTTTCCAGGTCGATGCGCACCGCGTGCCCCTGCTCGCGGGTGTGGCCGATGACGAAGCGCTTGCCGCCTTCTTTGCCGAAAATTTCGGCAATATCGCCTTCGGTAGCTAAGCGCACGTCGGCAAGGTGCGAGGGGATGGTCTTGATGGGTTTGGGGCGGGGTTCTTCCCGCTCGCCGCGCTCGATTTCGGCCCTGAAGCGTTCATATTCGGGGGTGCCCGGCGCAGGGCCCCGTTCCAGCATGAGCACGGGGTAAATCGCCAGGTTGGCGTAGAGCATTTGTTCCTGCAGCATGTCGCCCAACGCGGGGGTGAAACGTTCCCCGATTTGCTCATCCAGCACGCGCTCGTTGGTGGTGCCCAGCCGCAGGTCGGTCACCAGGCCGTAGAAGAGGAAATCGCCGCTTTCCACGACCACAAAGGCGCCTTCCTGCACGTGCTGGGGCGGCACATTCAGGCGCACGATGAAGCCTTCCTGCAGGCTGCCGCCCACCACTTTGCCGATGCTGTCGTAGATTGTGGGTTGTTGGGGTGAAGCGTTCATGGAAATCTCCGTGAGGGCAAAAAACGGGGTAAAATCAGGGTTGCAGCGGATGGCCCGCGGATGATTACGGATGGTTGCGGCTTTTTAGGGCGCCGAGGTCGCCAAAAAACGGAAGAGCGCATGGCGCTTTTCGGCGTTTTTCGCCTCATCTGTGAAATCGTGGATTTTTCAACGAAGGAAAAACGATGAAACTCTTGATTGCCGTTGTGCAAACCGCGGACAGCAGCGCGGTGGTTCAAGCCCTGATCGAGCACGACTTCCGGGTGACCAAATTAGCGTCGACGGGGGCCTTTTTCCGCCGCGGGTCGACCACGCTGCTGTTGGGGGTGGAAGAAGCGCGGCTCGAAGAAGCCATCGAGATTATCCGTGAGAAAGCCAGCCGGCCTGCGGAGCCGGCCATCAAGCAAGGGGTGATTTTCGTGCTGCCCGTGAGCCGCTTCGAGCAGATTTAGTCGGCTTCCCAATAGTCGGGTTCCTGAAACGCCTGCACCTGGTAGGTAAAAACTTCCAGGGGGCGTTGCCAACAGGTCGGTGCCGCGCCCATCTTCAAGCACAAATGCGAAAGGAAAGCCTCCGGCTCGGGCAGGCTGTGCCACACCTGGGGGAGGAAGGTGGCCTGCCGCCAGCCGTCGCGTAAGAGCACGCCGTCGATGCCGGGGCGTAAGCGGGCGAGCAAATCTTGGGGCGAACGGTAAGTCAAAGGCTGCAAAGGGGTCAGGTAAGACACTTCCAGCGCCAGGTTGGACAACTCAGCCGGGGCTACCGGGGGGAAGCGCGGGTCGTGCAGCGCGGCGTCGACCGCGTGGTCGCGCACATCTTCGACTAAAGGGCGCGTGGCGATGATGCTGCCGATGCAACCGCGCAGGCGGCCGGTGTCTTTGGTGCGCAAGGTCACGAAAGCCGCGCCCGGCTCCCAAAGCCGCGGCGGCACGTCGGGCGGTAGCGGCGGCAAGGGCTGGCTCTGCACCGCGCGCGCCATGGCCTCGCGCGCCAGCCGCAGCAACCACTGGCCTTCAGCCCCAGAAAGGCGTTGAGAGGTGCTCATCGCGCCCTCCTTCTCTTCCGTGTTTCCCGAACCCAAAGGGCCGCTCGACCACGGCCTGTGGAAATTATACCCCACCCGGCCCCCTCGCCCCTACCCGCGGCCTTCTGTGTTTTCTGTGGTGTTTCTGTGCTTTCTGTGTTTTCCTCTGCGCCATTTCCAAAACGCGCGGGCTTTCGTAGGGGCGAACGGCCGTTCGCCCTTACAGAGGCACCACGCCAAAGCGGGCAAGGCACGCCTCGCCCCTACCTGCCCGCGACCTTCTGTGTTTTCGGTGGCCTTTCTGTGTCTTCTGTGGTTTCCCCGCGCCGTCCCCAAAACCCGCGGGGGGGCTTTGTAGGGGCGAACGGCCGTTCGCCCTTACAGAGGCACCACGCCAAAGCGGGCGAGGCACGCCTCGCCCCTACCTGCCCGCGACCTTCTGTGTTTTCTGTGGTGTTTCTGTGTCTTCTGTGGTTTCCCCGCGCCGCGCCCAAACACCACAGGGGCGTGTGTGCATGGTGTTTTCGTAGGGGCGAACGGCCGTTCGCCCCGCACCGCACCAAAGGCGGGCGAGGCACGCCTCGCCCCTACCCGCGACCTTCTGTGTTTTCTGTGGTGTTTCTGTGTCTTCTGTGTTTTCCCCGCGCCATCCCCAAAACCCGCGGGGGGCTTTGTAGGGGCGCACGGCCGTGCGCCCTTACAGGGGCACCGCACCACGCCAAAGGCGGGCGAGGCACGCCTCGCCCCTACCTGCCCGCGACCTTCTGTGTTTCCTGTGGACATTCTGTGCTTTCTGTGTTTTCCTCTGCTCCATTTCCGAAACGCGCGGGCTTTCGTAGGGGCGAACGGCCGTTCGCCCTTACCCTGCCGCCCAGGCCAAGCCGCAGCGAGCGCCTGCAATATCAGAGTTTTGTTAGAAAACCGAGCGCGGGGGTTGACGTCCCTTCCCAAGACGGGTAAGATAGAAACGCAAATTAGCACTCTTTTTTAGGGAGTGCTAATTTCTTGCTGTGCAACTTCGGCGCACGACCTGCGCCACCAATCCCACTGCAAGGAGTGAGACGATGACCGCGAAGCAAGTAATCTTTGGCGATGAAGCCCGACAGAAACTGCAACGGGGCGTGGATACCCTGGCCCGCGCCGTGGCCACCACTTTGGGGCCCAAGGGGCGCAACGTCGCGTTGGACCGCAAGTTCGGTTCCCCCTCGATCACCCACGACGGCGTTTCCGTAGCCAAAGAAATCGAACTGGAAGACCCCTTCGAAAACATGGGCGCCCAACTGCTCAAAGAGGCGGCCACCAAAACCAACGACATCGCCGGTGACGGCACCACCACTTCCACCGTGTTGGCGCACGCTATCGTCACCGAGGGCATCAAAGCCCTGGCCGCAGGCGCCAACGCCATGCTGTTGAAACGGGGCATCGAGGCCGCGGCCAAGGCCATTTCCGAAAAAATCGGCGAGCAGGCCATCGAAATCAAAACCAAAGAAGAAATGGCGCACGTGGCCTCCATCTCTGCCCAGGACGAAACCATCGGCCAACTGATCGCCGACGTGTTCGACAAAGTGGGCAACGACGGCGTGATCACCGTCGAAGAATCCAAAGGCATGGAATTCGAAACTGAATACGTGGAAGGTATGCAGTTCGACCGGGGTTACATCTCGCCCTACTTCATCACCGACCCCGAACACATGGAAGCAGTGATCGAAAACCCCTACATCTTGCTGCACGACAAGAAAATCTCCGCGGCGCAAGACATTGTGCCCATCCTGGAAAAACTGGTGCAGAAAGGCAAGCGCGAACTGGTGATTATCGCCGAAGACGTCGACGGCGAGGCCCTGGCTACCTTGGTGCTGAACAAACTGCGCGGGATGCTCAACGTGCTGGCCGTCAAAGCCCCCGGTTTTGGCGAACGCCGCAAGGCCATGCTGCAAGACATCGCCATCCTCACCGGCGGCACGGTGATTTCTGAAGAGACCGGCCGCAAGTTAGAAAGCGTGACCTTAGAAGACCTGGGCCAGGCCGAAAAGGTGGTGGCCACCAAAGAAGAAACCACCATTGTCGGCGGCAAGGGCGACCCCCAAGCCATCGAAGCCCGCATCGAGCAAATCCGCATTGAGATCGATCGCGCGACCAGCGATTACGACCGCGAAAAACTGCAAGAGCGGCTGGCCAAACTGGCCGGCGGCGTGGCCATCATCCGCGTGGGTGCGGCCACCGAAACCGAACTGAAAGAAAAGAAGCACCGGGTGGAAGACGCGGTCTCTGCGACCCGCGCCGCGGTGGAAGAGGGCATCGTCCCTGGCGGTGGTGTGGCGTTGCTCAACGCGTCGGAAGCCTTGGACGGCGTGAAGATGGACAACGAAGACGCGCAAATGGGCGTGAACATCGTCCACAAGGCGCTGGTGATGCCCATGCGGCTGATTGCCGAGAACGCCGGCTTAGACGGCGCGGTGATCGTGGATACGGTGCGCCGCCTGCAGCAGGAAGAAAACAACACCCGCATCGGCTACAACGTTTTGACGGGCAAATACGAAGACATGATCAAAGCCGGTGTGATCGATCCCGCAAAGGTGACCAAAGGCGCGCTGGAAAACGCCGCCTCCATCGCCGCGATGATCCTGACCACCGAGGCGCTGATCACCGAGATCCCCGAGCCTGAGAAAGCGGCAACGCCGCCGATGCCCGAATACTAAACCGATACCCCCCCTAAACACAGCGCCCCCGCGTAACCCGCGCGGGGGCATTTTTCATTTTCCGGGTGCTGTTCAGCCTCGGCAAGAGGAGAAACCACAGATTACGCAGATTTCGCAGAGGAACATCTACAGATTTCACAGATTGACACAGATTGGACGAAAAACTAAAAAGCGCAACGCTCTTCTTCGTTTCTTGACGGTCTGGCGTTTCCCGCTTTGCGTTATTTGGCGACCTGAAAATCCGTGAGTATCTGTGACTATCCGTGTCCTCCGTGGTCTACTTCCTTGTGGCTGAATAATGACTTCCAGGCAACCCTTCTCGCGACAGCCTCGGCGTCACAAATGCATGGGCATGATGATGTGGATGAAGTTTTCATCGTCCACCGGCCGCAACACCGCCGGGCTGCTGGGGGTGGTGGTTTCCAAAACCACTTCTTGGCCGGGGATGGCTTCTAAGGCTTCTCGCAGGTAATGCACGTTGAAGGCAATCTCTAAGGCGTCGCCTTCTACCACCGCGGGAATCACGTTTTCGCTGGAGCCTGTGCTCTCCGCCGTGGCAGAAATTCGAATTTCGCCCGGTGCGTCGTCGCCAGGTATGATTTTCAGCCGCGCGCTCTGCGCGCCCTCGCGGGCAAAAATTTCCACCCGCCGACACGCGTAAACGAAGCGGTCGCGCGGGGCAACGCTGCGGGTGTGGTAGCGCTTGGGGATGATTTGTTCGTAAGGCGGGTAAGTGCCTTCGATGAGTTGGGAAACTACCTCGACGTTCTCGGCTTGAAAGACCACCTGCTTGCGGCCAGAGAGGGTGACGAGTTGTAACTGCTCTTGTCCATCTTGCACGGCGCGTGCCACCTCGTTCATGGCCCGCGCAGGCACGATGAATGCCAACGTGTCTTCGCCGCTGCGGTTTTCTACCGTCATCTTGCGCACCGATAGGCGGTAGCCGTCGGAAGCCGCAGCGGTCAGGACGTCGCCTTTGAGGTCCAAAAGCACGCCGGTGAGCACCGGTCGCGCGTCGTCGTTGGAAGCGGCAAACACCACCTGCTGCACCATCTCGCGATAGCCGGCCACGCTGAGCGTGACCCCGCGGCTCATATCAGGCGCGGGCATTGGCGGGAATTCGTCTGCACTGATGCAGCGCAATTTGTTCTTCGACGAGCCGCTGGTGATGTGCAGGCTGGTGGCTTGTTCATCGTAGGTCAGAGTAACCGAGGGGTCTTCAAAACGGCTGACCAACTCGGTAAACGCGTGGGCTGGGACGGTGGTCGCACCTTCTTCTTGCACCTCCGCTGGCACCCAAACGGTCATCGCCAGTTCCAGGTCGGTGGCCGAAAGGCGGAGCCGATCTTCATCGGTGGCGATCAACACGTTGTGGAGCACCGGCAGCGTGGTGCGGCTTGAGATAGCCCGCCCCACAGTGCGCAACCCACGAGCAAGATCTTCACGTTTGACAACGACTTTCATGCCAACCCTCCCGAAGAATGAGGTGCAAGTGTACGAAGGGAACGACCTTCGGAGGCTCTTACACAAAAAGTATACCATGAGAGCCTCCCAAAGCGAAACTACCAGTTTCTAAAATTCTAACTCGCTCGGCCTTCGACTTGGCCTTCGACTTCGCTCAACCCAGGCGCTCAGCCCAGGCGCTCGGTGGCTGCCCCTTTCTCTCTCATTGGGAGAGAAGGGGGCGCGGTACGAAGCACCCGCGGGGGCAAAGTGAGGACGCTGCCATCGCGAGGAAGTTAACCACTTTATGGTGAGTTCAATAAGGTGCGGCATCGCTTGGCTTTTTTGATACAATAAGTCCATGCCTGTTTGGTTCTTGGATCTAGATGGCACCCTGTATGCCGACGCTACCGGGTTGTGGGCGGTGATTAGTCACCGGATCAATTTATATTTACAGCAACGGATGGGGCTTTCAGCCGCCGCGGCGCAGCAGACCCGTCAGCGCTGGGTGAGCACGTATGGCACCACGCTGCGGGGCCTGATGGCCGAACATCCGCACTTAGCCGACCCGGCCGCGTATTTTGCCTTTGCCCACGATGTGCCGCTGGGCAAATATCTGCAGCCCGACCCGCGGCTACGCGCCACCCTCCTCCAACTGCCGGGGGCGCGCTGGCTGTTCACCAATGCGGATGCACCTTACGCCCGCCGGGTGTTGCGCACGCTCGGCGTGGAAGACGTGTTCGCCGGGGTGGTGGATATTTTCGCCACCGGCCTGTGGCCGAAGCCGAAACCGCGCGCTTACCACCAGGCGTTGGCCCTGAGCCACGCCCGCGCGTCCGAGGCTGTGCTGGTAGACGACCGCTGGGAAAACGCGGCTGCCGCCCATCGAGAAGGATGGTACGCGGTGTGGGTACACTCTCACACCGCGGCGCCCGCCCGCCGCGACGCGGTCGACGCGGTCATTCCCGCGATTTACGCCCTGCCGCAACAAGTCGTGCAGCAGGTGCAAAGCGAAGGGTAACGCATGTTTTGGCGAGGCGTGCTCATTTTGGTGTTGGGGGTGGCGGCAGCGGTGCTGTTCAGCCTGGCTCTGGCTTACGTGCTCAAACATCAGCGCCTCCACTGGCAGATCGAAGCCCTGCGTCGGTTGGCGCGGCGCAGCCGCTCGCCCTGGGCTGAGGAGGATGCCGCCTGGGCGCAATTGGGGCAGGCGGTGGACGAAATCCCCGAAGATTTGCGCCCCCGCGAAAAGCGCGCCGCGCCCACCCACGACCGTGAATGAGGGCACGGCCGATTTTCCCAGGGCTGAACCGTTCCCCCTACGCTAAAGGCGCAGCACCCAGGGGCGCCAAACGCCGCGGCGCTCCCCCGTTTACGTCGCTTTAATTTGAATGTGCTATGATGAGGCTGCTCGATCCGTTGGCACAAAAGGAGATTTCGGTATGAAAGGCTTTTGGCGTTATTTGCTCGCTGCTTTGCTGGTTTTGGCCCTGGCCGGTGGCATGTTTGCCGGCGGCTTTGCGTTGGGTTACGTTACCCGCGGTGCGTCGGCCCTTGGGCAGGCCGAGCCCCTTTCCACACCCCCGCCGCCGCCCACCACCGGGCCAGGCACCCCTACCCCCACCCAAAGCGCCAAAGATTTATGGGCACCCTTTTGGGAAGCCTGGAAACTCCTGCACGAATACTACGTCCGCCCCTTGGATGACACCAAATTGGTGCAAGGCGCCATTCGGGGAATGTATCGGGCCACCGGCGACAAACACACCTCGTACATGGATCCTGACGAATACCGGCAGGCCACGATCTCCCTGGCCGGGGAGTACGAGGGCATCGGCGCGTGGGTCGACACGTCGGGCGATTACGTCTCCATCGTCTCACCGATGAAGGGTTCCCCTGCCGAAAAGGCGGGGCTGAAACCCGGCGACAAAATCATCGCGGTGGACGGCGAAGACGTCACCGGCGTGCCGCCGGATCTGGTGGTGCGGCGAGTGCTGGGGCCCGCGGGCACGAAAGTGCGCCTGACCATCAAGCGCGACGATCAAGAGCCTTTCGACGTGGTGATCACCCGCGCCAAAATCACCATTCCCAGCGTCGAAGGCCATATGTTGGACGACGGGGTGGCCTACGTGGCGCTGTACACCTTTGGCAACAAGACCGCAGACGACTTGCACAATACTTTGAAAGACTTAATGGCGCAGCACCCCAAAGGGTTGATTTTAGACCTGCGTAACAACGGTGGCGGTTATCTGGCTACCGCGGTCGACGTGGCCTCCGAGTTCCTGCCCAAGGGTAAAGTCGTGCTTTATGAAGAATCGAAAGACGGTAGCCGCAAAGCCTACAAAGCCCACGGCGGCGGCCTGGCGCTGGACGTGCCCATGGTGGTGCTGGTCAACGAGGGCACGGCCTCCGCGTCGGAAATCGTTTCCGGCGCACTGCAAGATTACGGTCGCGCGGTGCTGGTGGGCGTGACTACCTACGGGAAAGGGTCGGTGCAGAACTGGATTCCTTTAAGCAACAACCAGGGCGCGGTGCGCATTACGGTGGCGCTCTGGCTGACGCCCAAGGGCCGCCAGATCAGCGGCAAGGGACTGACGCCCGACGTCAAAGTAGAGCGCACGAAAGAAGACCTGAAAGCCGACCGGGACCCGCAACTGGACAAGGCCAAAGAACTAATTCTGAGCGGCAAGGCGCCCTCTGGCATCAAATAAACGCAGAGGGGCGCCAGCGCGCGGGCAAGGCCACCAAGCAACCAGGTAACCAACCCTCCCGCCTGCCGTGTTTTCTGCGCAAATTTGTGGCTCCCCTCGTCACAGCAGAGGCGTGCAAGTAAGGAGAAAGTGCGTATGTTTTGGATCGATCCGTATTACCTGCTGTTTATGTTGCCGGCTTTTTTACTCACCATGGCAGCACAGTGGTACGTGAGCACTTCGTTCAAAAAATGGTCGCAAGTGCCCGTCCGGACGCGGCTTTCGGGGGCTGAAGCCGCGGAACGGCTGATTCGCTACGCCGGGCTGATGGGCGTGCGGGTCGAAGCCGTAGGCGGCACGCTGAGCGACCATTACGACCCCCGCACCAAGGTGCTACGCCTTTCCCGGCCCGTGTATCAAGGCCGCTCTGTGGCCGCGGTGGCCGTGGCCGCCCACGAACTCGGTCATGCGCTGCAAGACCAAGAGGGCTACGCGGCGCTCAAACTGCGCAGCATGATGGTACCCGCGGTCAACATCGGCTCTTACCTGGGTTGGATTTTGATTTTCCTGGGGCTGGTGCTCCATTTCTTCCACTTGGCTGTGTTGGGGCTGGTGATTTTTTCGTTGGGCGCGGCCTTTGCCCTGGTAACCTTGCCGGTGGAGTTCGACGCTTCGGCTCGCGCCAAACGCCTGTTGCGAGAGACAGGCATCGTGCAAACCGAAGAGGAAGTGCAAGGCGTCCATCGTGTGCTCAACGCGGCCGCCCTCACCTACGTGGCCGCGCTCTTCACCGCGCTGATGCAAGTGTTGTATTACGCGCTGCTCATTTTCGGCGGCCGTCGACGCCGCTGAAACCGAAAGGCGCTGAGATCTCCCCGACGCCCGCTTCTTCCCGAGTAACTGTTCGGCCTTTGGAAAACAGCCCGCGGATGAACGCGGATGATGACGGATAGACACGGATTTTAGAGCACCAACTAAGCAACCAAGCAACCAGGTAACCAGGCAACCAGGTAACCATCGAGGCTGAATAGTTACCTTCCCGATACCATGGCTCGCGTCGGGGTTGTGGGAGGTAGACCATGGAGACCAAACGGATCCTGTGGATCGTGTTGTGGGGCATCGTCGCCCTGTTCGTCGCGCTGTGCGGCGGCGTAGCCGGCGGATGGTGGGCTGCCGAACACACTGTAAGCCACCTTTTCCCGGGCCAGGCCACCTTGGGCTCGTCCGCAGCCCCTGGACCCACCACCACGCCGGCCACCTCTGGCGTGCTCAAAGTCGAAAGCACCGAGATCGAGACGGCCGTGACCCGCGCGGTGGAAAAGGTCTCTCCCGCGGTGGTCACCGTGGTGGGCGTCATTCCGGGGCAGATGACCTTTTTCGGCCCCGCGCCCGACGAACAGGTCAGCGGCTCGGGGGTGATCGTTTCGTCCAAAGGCTACATCGTCACCAACAACCACGTGGTGGCGGGCACCAAACGCCTCAAGGTCATCTTTGCCGATGGCAGCGAGCGCGAAGCCCACATCGTGGGCACCGACCGCTTCGCAGACCTGGCCGTGCTCAAAGTGTCTGGGAAGATGCCCGCGGTGGCGGTGTTTGGCAACTCTGACCTGCTCAAGCCCGGCGAGACCGTCATTGCCATTGGCTCGCCCTTGGGCGCATTTCGCAACACGGTGACCGTGGGCGTGGTGAGCGCCACCGGCCGCAACCTGGATACCGGCCGCGGCTACATGATGGAAGGGTTGATCCAGACCGACGCGGCCATCAACCACGGCAATTCGGGCGGCCCCCTGGTCAACCTGGCCGGCGAAGTGGTGGGCATCAACACCTTAGTGGTGCGCAATGGCGGCGGCGATGTGGCCGAAGGGCTGGGGTTTGCCATCCCTTCCAACACGGTGCGGGCTGTGACCCAGCAAATCATCGCCCAAGGCCACGTGGCCCGGCCTTACCTGGGCATCGACTGGCAAGGCATCACCCCGGCCATTGCCGCGCGCTACGACCTGCCGGTGAAGTGGGGCGTGTACGTGGTGCAGGTCGCGCCGGGCAGCCCCGCCGACCGCGCCGGGTTGCAGCACGGCGACATCATCACCCAAATCGGCGACACCCCTCTGGACGACAAACACCCCTTCATCAACACCCTCTTCGAGCACAAACCTGGGGAAGTGGTAAACCTGAAGGTGATGCGCGGCTCGCAGCGGCTGACGCTCAAGGTCAGCCTGGGCGAGCGCCCGGAGCCATAGGCAAGGAGAGACCATGACGCTGGCTCGTTGGATTCCTCCGCCGCTGTTGCCCTTAGCGCGGCGGGCTTATCAGACCGCCCAGTGGCTGCCGCAATGGCCCAGCGCGGCCTGGCACCCGTGGCGCGTGGTCAGCAAGCGGCGCTTAGCCCGCTGGCGCGACGTCCATCGCGGGCAACGTTGCTTTGTCCTCGGCAACGGCCCCAGCCTGCGCCACACCGACATCGGCAAACTGCGCGGGAAAATCACCTTTGGGATGAACCGCGTGTACTTAGCCTTCCCCACGTGGGGCTTTCATACCACCTATTTGGTTTCGGTCAACGACCTGGTGATCGAACAATGCGCCGACGACTTCCGCCAACTGGCCATGCCCAAGTTTTTCACCTGGCGGGCGCGGCGCTGGCTGCCCCTGGACGAGCACACCACCTTCCTCTTCACCACCTACATGGCCCCGCGCTTTGCCACCGACGCCCGCGGCCGCCTGTGGGAAGGCGCAACCGTCACCTACGTGACCCTGCAACTGGCCTACCACATGGGCTGTCAGGAAGTGATCCTCTTGGGTGTGGATCACAATTTCGCCACCAAAGGGCAAGCCAATCAGACCGTGGTTTCCGACGGCGCAGACCCCAACCACTTTCACCCCGACTACTTCGGCCGCGGGTTCCGCTGGCAACTCCCCGACCTGGAGACCTCGGAAATAGCCTACCGCATGGCGCGAGAAGCCTACGCCCGCGCCGGGCGCCGCATCGTCGACGCCACCATCGGCGGCAAACTGACCGTGTTCCCCAAAGTGGATTTCGAGAGCCTGTTTTAGCCATGCCTGCCGTCCGCTGGGAAGTCATCCGCCAGGAGGCGCAGCGCCTGGCCACGTTGGCCGGCACGCCCCAGGCCTTCGCTGCCGGGTGGGAGGCGCTGGTCGAACGGTACGCCGACCGCAACTATCGCCGCGGGCAGGATGTGCCGCCCCCGCGGCTCCCCATGCGGCGGCTGCCGCCCGCGGTGCTCAGCGCGGTGTGGCAGACGTTGCGCGGCCACCTGCTGCTGCGCCCCGATTTCGTGCTGCCCCTGGCCGACCACCTGTGGCCGCGCGGCGATTGGGAATCGCGGCTCCTGGCCGCCCGGCTGCTGGGCCTGGCGCAGGTCACGCCGCCGCAGCCGGTCTTCCAACGGCTGATGGCCTGGCTGCAGGTCACTTCCGATCCCCCTTTGCTCGACGCGCTGCTGCAGGAAGGCACCGCCCGCCTGCTGGAAGAAGCGCCCGCCGCCTATCTGGACGCGGTGCAGGCCGCGCTGCGCGAACCCCGGCAAAGCGTCTACGGCCTGCAATTGTTGCAGCCCGCGTTAGAAAAGCCCACCTTTCACAACGCGCCGCGGGTGTTCAACGCGCTGGAGCCGCTGCTCACCCCGCCGGAGAAAGGGCACCGTCCCTACTTGGCCGCGGCGCTGCGGGTGCTCGCCCGCCGCTGGCCGCAAGAAACCGCGCCTTTTTTGCGCAGCCTGTGGCTTGCCCATCCCTCCGCCGAACTGGCCTGGCTCATTCGGCGGGCGCTGCCCCACTTCCCCGAAGCGCAGCGTCAACGCCTGCGCGAGGTGCTCAACGAAGGGTAAGGCGCTGCTCATGCTGCTGGCTACCGTTTCGCCTCTGAGTAAAGCCTACGGCGCACGCGATTTGTTCCAAAACGTGCAGTTGAGCGTGCCCCACCAGGCGCGCATCGGCCTGGTAGGCCCCAACGGCGTGGGCAAAACCACTTTGCTGCGCATTCTCATCGGCGAAGAAGAGCCCACCGAAGGGCGGGTGCAGCGGGCTAAGGGGCTGCGCATCGGCTATCTGCCGCAAAACCCCGAAACCCTGCTCGCTGGCGCCGCGGGCGAGACGCCCTTGCGCGCCTTCGTGGCCGAGGCGCTGGCCGACCTGCAGGCTTTGGAAGCCCGCTTGCACGCCTTGGCCGCCGAACTGGGCAGCACGCCCAGCCCCCAGGCCCTCAGCCGCTACGCCGCGCTGGAGGCCGCGTTCGAGCGTCAGGGCGGCTACACTTACCACGCCACCCTGCGGCGGGTGTTGCAGGGCATGGGGTTCGGGGAAGACGATTTCACCCGCCCCCTCACGCACCTTTCCGGCGGCCAGCGCACCCGCGCTTATTTGGCCCGTTTGCTCTTGCAGGCGCCCGATTTGCTGGTGCTTGACGAGCCCACCAATCACTTAGATCTGGACGCCGTGGCCTTTTTAGAGGGTTTTCTCAAAACCTACCCGGCCGCGGTGCTTTTCGTCTCCCACGACCGCTATTTTCTGGATCAGGTAGCCCAGGTGATCTGGGAACTCAGCCCCCACGGCCTGGAGACCTATCGCGGCAACTACACGGCCTACTTGGCCGAGCGGCAACGGCGGTGGGAAGACCGCCGCGCCCGCTGGGATGCGGGAATCGCCCGCCTGCACAAAGACCTGGTGTACATCAAGCGCAACATCGCTGGCCAGAACGCCGCCCAGGCCAAAGGCCGGCTGCGCCGTTTGAGCCGGGCAATTGTGGCGTTGGAAAAAGGGAGGCTCCAGGCGCTGGAGGCGGCTCCGTGGAGCCAACTCAGCGCCACGTTGGACGTCCACAGCAAGGTACTCTCGGTCGCCGAAGCCGAGCGGCGCTTGCGGGGGCTGCGTTTCCCCGGCACGCAGCCGCCCTCGCTGCGCCTGCGCTGGCAAAGCAGCCGTCGTTCAGGCGATATCGTGCTCCGCACCGAAGGGTTGGCCGTGGGCTATGCCGCCGCGGCCGCACCGCTTTTCCGCGTGCCCGATTTGGTGCTGCGCCGCGGCGAATGCGTCGCCCTCATCGGCCCCAACGGCGCGGGCAAGACCACTTTCTTGAAGACCATTCTCGGCCAGCAGCCGCCCTACGCGGGGCAAATTCACCTGGGCGCGTCGCTACGCATCGGCTACTTTGCCCAGGCTGCGGCCCAACTGCGCCCCCAAGATACCGTGCTCCAGGCCCTGCAGCGGGAAGCCCCCCACCTCACCCCCACGCAGGCCAGCCACCACCTGGCGCGCTACCTCTTCCGCGGGGACGACATCGCCAAGCCCGTGGCCGCGCTTTCCGGCGGCGAACGCAGCCGTTTGGTGCTGGCCCAACTGGCCCTGCAGGGCGCCAACTTCCTCCTCCTCGACGAGCCGACCAACCATTTAGACATCCCCGCGCAGGAAGCCCTCCAAGCCCTGTTAGCCGAGTACGACGGTACCATCCTCTTGGTTTCGCACGACCGCTACCTGATTCGCGCCTTGGCCTCGCAAATTTGGGAAATCCAACCCGCGGCCGCGGCGTTGGCGGTGTTTCGTGGGGGATATGAAGCCTATCTGGCGGCAAAGGCGCGCACCGCGGCCCCAACGCCCACGGCTGCCGTCAGGCAGCCGGCGCGGCCGCGGCGCGAAGAGGGCCTTTCCAAAAACCAACGCCGGCGCATCGAACGGGAAATCGCCCGCCTGGAAGAGGCCATCACCACCCTGGAAGGGGAACTGACCGCGCTGGAAGCCCAACTCGCCAACCCACCCGCGGACCCGGCTGCGGTGCGCCGCCTGGGCGAAACCTACACGGCCAAACAAAACGCCTTAGAAGACCACTACCGCGCCTGGGAAGCCCTCCACGCCCAACTGGAAGGCTGAGCCCTCCCAGGCACCCTTTGGCCTGTGGCGCTCATGGAAATTCCCCCTGCCCTGCAAACCACCCTGCAAACCCTGCCCGAAAAGCCCGGCTGTTACCTGATGAAAAACAGCGCGGGCGAGGTCATCTACGTGGGCAAGGCGGTCAACCTGCGGCGGCGGGTGCGTTCCTACTTCCACAAAAGCGCGCAGAAACACCCCAAAACCCGCAAACTGGTCTCCCAGATTGCCGACATCGAATGGATTACCGTGGGCAGCGAACTCGAGGCGCTCATCTTGGAGATGAACCTCATCAAAAAGCACCGCCCGCGCTACAACGTCCGCCTGAAAGACGACAAACGCTACCCCTACATCAAAGTCCACTGGCAAGACCCCTTCCCCAAAGTGACTATCACCCGCCGGGTGGTGCAGGATGGCGCCCGCTATTTCGGCCCCTACACCAGCATGTGGGCGGTGCACCAAACCTTAGATGTGCTGCGAAAGATCTTCCCCTTTTTGACCTGCAACCGTCCGATTACCGGCCAGGACCCGCGGGCATGCCTGTACGCCGACCTGGGGCTGTGCGCCGCGCCGTGCGTGGGCGCGGTTTCCCAAGAGGAATACCGCCAGATGATCGCCGACCTGTGCGACTTTCTGGAAGGCCGCACCGAGCCGGTCATCCGCCGCCTGGAAGCCGAAATGCGCGCCGCGGCCGAGCAACTGGCCTTCGAAAAAGCCGCCCGCCTGCGCGATCAGATTCAGGCCATCCACCAACTGGTGGAACGCCAGCGGGTGGTTTCCCAGAGCGGGCTGGATTCGGACGTCTTGGCTCTGGCCCGCGACGAGCGCAACGCCTGCGTGGAGGTGTTCTTCATCCGCAACGGCAAACTCATCGGGCGGGAATACTTCCTGCTGGAAAACGCGGAAGATACCCCCGACCCGCAGGTGCTGGCCGCCTTCCTGAAGCAGTTTTACGGCCGTGCGGGGCAACTGCCCCCGCGGGTGCTGCTGCCCCGGGAGGTGGAAGAGGCCCAACTCATCCGGGAATGGCTGAGCAGCACCCGCCGCACCACGGTGGAAATCAGCCTGCCCGCGGACGCGGAGCAGCAAGCCCTGCTGGAACTGGCCGCCCAGAACGCGGCCGAGACCCTGCGGGCGCTGCAAGCCCGCAAGGAAGCCGAGGCCGAGAAAGTGACCGAAGCCTTGGCCGCGCTGCAAGAGGCGTTGGGGCTGGCCGCGCCGCCCAACCGCATCGAGGGCTACGACATTTCGCACCTGCACGGCACAGCCGCGGTGGGCAGCATGGTGGTGTTCGAGCAGGGGCAGCCGCGCAAGGGGCATTACCGGCGCTTCAACATCCGCACTGCCGCGGGCGACGACTTCGGCAACATGGAAGAAGTGCTCACCCGCCGCTTCCGGCGCTGGCAGGCCGCCCGTGCCCTCACCGGGGAAAACGCCCCCCGCAAGCGCCCCGACCCTTCTTTTGCCCGCCTGCCCGACCTGATGCTCATCGACGGCGGCAAGGGGCAACTGGCGCGGGCGCTGAAGGTGCTCGCCCAATTCGGGCTGGAAGAGCGCATCTTCGCCATCGGCCTGGCCAAGCGGGAGGAAGAAATCTACCTGCCGGGACGCGCCGAACCCTTGCGCCTGCCCCGCAACCACCCCGGGCTGTTCCTGCTGCAGCGGGTGCGCGACGAAGCCCACCGCTTTGCCATCACCGCTAACCGCGGGCGGCGGGTGCGCGAGGGGCTGGCTTCCACCTTAGAGGCCATCCCCGGCGTGGGGCCGAGGCGGCGGCAGGCGCTGCTGCAGCATTTCGGCTCCGTGGCGGCCATCCGCGCCGCGGCGGTGGAAGAAATCGCCGCGGTGCCCGGCATCAGCCGCAGCCTGGCACAGGCCATCAAAGACGCTTTAGGCGAGGACGAAGGGCCATGAGGGCGGGGGGCTTAGCCTTGAAGACCTGTCGGAGCACAAGCAAATGTAGGCAACTATTCAGCCACAAGGAAATAGACCACGGAGGACACGGATAGTCACAGATACCTGGTTGACTGACAAATCTCATCACGCGGTTCTCCATCTTACCCTCACCCCGCCCCCCTTTTATTCCCCCCTCCCCTCTCC
>JALUDX010000186.1 GCA_027053355.1 Anaerolineales bacterium
CGCGTCCGTCTTCGGCACGTGGTATCCAAGGCCATTCAGTGGGCGGGACAGGACTCGAACCTGCGACCTCTTCCTTGTAAGGGAAGCGCTCTAACCAACTGAGCTACCCGCCCAGGCGGGCTAATTATACCGCATTTGCCGCCTCCCCCGGCCTACGGCGGCGGCGTGAAGTAGTTTTGCAGCAGATCCTGATACGAAGCGTCGGTGTGTTTCTCTAACACGCGGAAAAAATCTTGCGGCGTGACCAGGCGGCCGCGCCCCTGCGCCAGATAATCGGCCAGAAAGGCAAAGAAAGCCTCGTCGCCCACCCGGGCGCGCAGATCGCGCAGGAACAGCGCGCCGCGCAGGTACGTCGCGTTCACGTAAGGCTGAAGCGAGGGGAACGCGTAAATGCTCTGGTCAATTTTCCCGGTGGGGTGAAACCACAGCACCCGAAAATTCCACCAGCGCGGCGCCACCTGGGGGAAGTTGTCTTCGTAAAACACGTATTCGCTGTAAGTCGCCAACGCTTCGTCCAGCCAGGGGTGCAAGGCCTGGTCGTTGCCCACCTGGTCATACCACCACTGATGCGATAATTCGTGCATCCCCAGCGAAACCATATTGTTGAGCGGGGTGCCGTTGTAATGACGGTAGAAATTGGTGTTGAGGAAAACCAGCCCGCTATACTCCATGCCATCGGCGGTGTTGGTGGCCACAATGCTCAACTGGCGGCGCGGCAGCGCACCATAGCGGCGCGAAAACGTGGCCACGGCTTTTTGCGCATAATTGGGAAGGGCGCGACCGCCTGCGGCCAGATCAGCAAAGTAGTAACTGGTGATGGTGATTTCCCCCGCCTGGCTGGTGGCGGTTTGGAACACGGGGCTGAGCGAAAAGACAAAGGCCCGAGCCGCGGAGAGGCGGTAATGCCCGTCTGGCTCGGGGGGGGCGCTGGCTGCGATCACCACCCCTTCAGGCGCGTGGTGTACCTGGAGCACCACGTCGAAGTCCGACGCAGGGTAAGCCAAATGGTCGCCAAAGGGCCAGGGTTTGTGCCACTGCCACCCTTGCTCGGCGTCGTAAGGCACCACAAAGGGATACCACTCCACCAAGTTGATCTGCCGCGCGTCCGCGCCAAAGATACGGCTGGCCGTTTTGACCGGCAGGTGTTGCCGAAAGTGCACGTGCAGGGTCAGGGCGGCCTGGGGCGGCAAGGGCGTGGGAAGGGGGATCTCCCAGCGGGTGCCTTGCAGGTGGGGCGTCAAGGGCTGGTCGTCCACGCTGGCCTGGTCGATGGTCAACCCCTGGGGGTGTTCGACGTTGAGCACCAAGGTTTGCAGCGCGTGGGGGCTGGTGTTGGGGTAATGGATGACCTCGTCGACCTCCAGCAGGCGCCCCCAGTAGTCCAGGTTGGCGTGGAGGGTGTAGCGGGCGCGCGGCAGAGGCGTGGGCGTGGGTGAAGGGGTGGGGGTCGGCGTTGGGGTAGCCGTCGGTGTGGGCGAAGGCGTGGGGGTTGGCGTGGCCGTGGGCGGGATGGGCGTATTGGTGGCCGGCGCGAAGGCCGTGGCGCTGGGGGTTGGGGTGGGCATGGCCGTGGGCGCTATGCCCCGCGCGGCTGTGCACGCGGCGAACAACGCCGCGCTTGCCCATACCAGCAGCAGATAACCCCACTTCCCCATGGTGGCCCCGCTAAATGGCCTTGCGGAACACGCGGTGGTTTTTGTATTCCTGCGCACCGATGTTGATCAGGTCTTTGCGCATCTGGCGCGCGGTTTCGGCTACCTGGGTGAGTTCCGCGTGCTCGAAACGGCCTTCGGATTTGACCGTCTGGTACATTTCTTCGTAGAGCAGCACGTTGGCACCCCGGCCGTGATACTTGGGCAAGACGCCCGCGCCGTTGAGCGAAATCCAGCGGGTGCGTGACCGTTCGATCAGCAGGTCGGCGATGTTCCACGGGTAGAGGTGCCCTTTCGCCCGTTGCATAGCGGCAGAAACATCGGGGAACCCAAACAGGAAGCCGATGATTTCGTCTTCCCCATGAAAGATCACTTTGATGTAGCGAGGGACGGCCACCAGCACTAAGGTATCGACGATGTATTTGATTTCGTTTTCGGTCAGGGGGTAGTATTCCCAGTTGTTGACGAAGGTGTTGTTGTAGGTTTCGCCGATTTTGTTGGCCCAGCGGCGAATTTCGCGGGTGGTTTTGAACGTGTGCACGCGGAAGGTGCCCCGTTCCTGCACCCGCCGTGCGATGCGGTGCACCCGTTCGGGCAGTTCATAGTCGGGCGCGTACAGGTAGGTAGAAACAAAGTCCACCTCTTTTTCGAACCCCAGGGCTTCCATGAATTTCGGGTAGTAGGGGAAGTTGTAGTTCATCATGTCCATCATCTGGCGGTGTTCGAAGCCTTCGATTTGGATGCCGTAGCCGTTGAATGCGCTGAAGCCTTTGGGGCCGACCAGGGTATCGAGGCCGCGCTTGTGCGCCCAGGCTTCGACCCGGGCAAAGAGAGCGCGGGCGACGTCCAGGTCTTCGATCACGTCGAAGAAATAAAAACTGGCCGTTTTCTTACCGTGGTAGCGGTTGTAGGGTTTGATTTCCAGCGCGGCGATGCGGCCTACCACTTCGCCATCTTGCTCCGCGAGGAAGAAATCCGCGTCGGAGTGTTCGTAAAAGGGGTGTTTTTGTCTGTTGAGCGCGAAAGCGATGTCGCGTTTGAAGGGGGGCACCCATTGGGGGGTGCCGCGGTAGAGGTCGTAATGAAAGCGGATAAATTTTTGGACGTCGGCGCGGTTGGTGGTATCGATTTGGCGAACGGTGACCATGGCTTTCTCCTCGGTGGGGAATAAGGGCTCCTGGGGCAAGGGCCTGCCCGCCGTTGACCTGGCCGGCCTCTGGGGGAGGCGGTTGCCTTCGTTGTAAGTATACACCCATTGCTGCCAAAGGTTGCGCGGTGATGGGGCCAAGGGAGCAAATGGGCGTGCTACCGCGGCCGCCGCGGCTTCTGCCCAATGTAGGGGCGAACGGCCGTTCGCCCCTACGAAAGCCCGCACGTTTCGGAAATGGAGCAGAGGAAAACCACAGAAGACACAGAGTGTTGTAGGGTAGGAGCGCGGCGTGCTTTGCCCCTCTGGAATGCGGCTTGGCGCGTTTTCTAGAAAGCCCCATTTGTCAAACTGGGGCTGCAACTGCCCTGAAAAAACGAGCCGCGGATGTTCCCACTTCCCCCGCGCCGTGATAGAATAACGTGCGTAGCAACTCGCATTTTCGGCCCTCGAGGGCTTTTTCGGAGGTGGTATGATGGCAACCCAAGTAGCCTCATACAAAGTAAAAGTAGGTTTGGCGCAAATGCTCAAAGGCGGCGTCATCATGGATGTGGTGACCCCTGAGCAAGCCAAAATCGCTGAAGACGCCGGCGCCGTAGCGGTGATGGCGCTGGAACGGGTGCCTGCCGACATCCGCAAGCAAGGCGGCGTGGCCCGCATGAGCGACCCGGAACTGATCCTCAAAATCATGGATGCGGTCAGTATCCCCGTCATGGCCAAGGTGCGCATCGGCCATTTCGTCGAAGCCCAAATTCTGGAAGCCTTGGGCGTGGACTACATCGACGAATCGGAAGTGCTCACCCCCGCCGACGAGGAGCACCACATCGACAAGCACGCGTTCAAAGTGCCTTTTGTGTGCGGCGCGCGCAACCTGGGCGAAGCCCTGCGCCGCATTGCCGAGGGCGCAGCCATGATCCGCACCAAAGGCGAAGCCGGTACCGGCGACGTGGTGGAAGCCGTGCGGCACGCCCGCGCGGTGCTGGGCGAAATTCGCCGCCTGCAGACCATGGCCGAGGAAGAACTCTACACCTACGCAAAAGAAATCGGCGCGCCCCTGGCTCTGGTGCGCGAGGTCAAGGAACTGGGGCGCCTGCCGGTGGTCAACTTTGCTGCCGGCGGCATCGCCACCCCCGCGGACGCGGCGCTGATGATGCAACTGGGCATGGACGGCATTTTCGTGGGCTCGGGCATTTTCAAATCCGAAGACCCGCCGCGCCGCGCCGCGGCCATCGTCAAGGCCGTCACCCATTACAACGACCCCGCCATCTTGGCCGAAGTGAGCAAAGGCTTGGGCGAACCCATGCGCGGCCAGCAAGCCGCCGACCTGCCCGCCGAAGCCCGCCTGGCCGGTCGCGGGTGGTAATGCGCCGTTCGCACTCCGCCATCGCCCATGCCTGCCCCTAATCTCCTCCCGCCCGAAAAGGTGCCGCCGCCCAAAGATGGCTTTGCCGTGGGCGTGCTCGCGCTGCAAGGCTCGTTTTGGGAACACGAGGTGATGCTGCGCCGCTTGGGCGTCGCGGTGCGGGAAGTGCGCCTGCCCGCCGATTTGAACGGCCTGGCCGGGTTGATCATCCCCGGCGGGGAGTCGACCACCATCGGCAAACTGGCGGTGGCCTTTGGCCTGTTAGAGCCGCTGCGCGCCTTTGGTCGCGAGCACGCGATCTGGGGCACGTGCGCGGGGGCGATCTTCCTCTCGCGCGATGCGCGGCGCAGCCAGCCTCTGCTGGGCCTGATGAACATCACCGTCGAGCGCAACGCGTTTGGTCGGCAAATCGCCAGTTTCGAAGCCGATATTCCCGTGCCCGCGCTCAAAACGGTGGCGCCCGCGGACGAGCGCCCCTTCCGCGCGGTGTTCATCCGGGCGCCGCTCATCGAAACCGTCACCCCGCCGGCCGAGGTGCTGGCCACTTTAGACGATGGCCGCATTGTGGCCGCTCAACAAGGGCATCTGCTGGCCACAGCCTTCCACCCCGAACTCACCGACGACACCCGCTTCCACCGCTATTTTCTCCACCTGGCCGGTTGGGCGGCAGCCGCCTCTCCCTGAGGCAAGGGCGGCTTGCCTGGGCAGACCATGACGAAAGACCCTCCCTCTTCTGCGCGCGCCCTGACGTGGCGCGACCTGCCTTTGCTGCGCCGCTACCGCGGGCAGGCCCTGCCGGTGGACACTCGCCACGCGACCGTGGGCGGCAGCGGCCTGTTGGCCGGCGGGCTGCTGGCGCTGCTCTCGCCCAGCACGGGGCTGGCCGGTGCGGTCGCGGCAGGGCGCAACGCGCCGCCATTGCTGGCCCTGGCCGAGCGCGCGGTGGAGTACCCTACCGCTTCCATCCTTTACCTGGCCCCCCGGCAGGCGTTGCTTTCCGACTCGCCGCCTGCATTGACTCCGCTGATCGAGGCGCTGGTGGCGCACCCCGCGCTGCGGGGCGTGCACGCGCTGCTGGCCGAAGCGCCGTTGCACGCGGGCTGGAGTGCAGCCCTGCGGGAGGCGGGCTTCCGCGCGTTCGCCCGTCATCGCATCTGGCAATGGCATCCTCCGCAAGCGCGCCGCGCTGCAACCCCGTGGCACTGGCCTTCGGCCGAGGAACGCTGGGCTGCGGAACGCCTGTATGCCGACCTCACCCCGCCTCTGGCCCGGCGGCTGCTGCCTTCGCCCGCCGCGTGGCCGACCACGGTGGTCTACACGCAAGGGGGGCAGGTGCGCGGGGTCGCCCGCTGGCACGCCGGCCCCAAAGGCGTGTGGGTGTGGCCTCTGCTGCATCCCGATTTGGAAAGCCCCTGCGAGCCCTTGGCCGCGCTGGCCGCGTTCGTGCGCTCGCGCGGGCGTCCGCTCTTTTTCGCCATCCACGACAGCCAAATGTGGGTCGAAAGTGCGCTGGAACACTTGGGCGCGACGGCCAGCCAGCCTTATGCCCTGTTTGCCCGCTGGATGGCCGTGGCTCAGACCGCCCCTTCCCCCGCGGCCGCCCTCACCTTGGCCGAAGCCCCTCCGGCCACCCTTTTCGCCCCCCGGGTGGCCGTGCCGCCCTCGCGTTATACCCTCCCTTTTCACCGTAACTGATGATGACCAAACGCAAAATTACCGACGACCTGCACGCCCTGCTGGCCGTGTTGCCCCCCGAAATTGCTGCCGCGGTCGAGCAGGCCGACGACAGCGACAACCTGCTGGAAGTGATCCTCGACTTGGGGCGGGTGCCTACCGCGCGCTTCACCCACGGCGAGGTGGTGCTGCGGGAAAGCGAAGTCACCCGCGCAGAAATCGACCACGTGGTGGCCCGGGTGGGCGCTTTCGACGAAGACAACCGCGCCGGCATCGAGCGCACCCTGCACCGCATCGCGGCCATCCGCAACCGCCGCGGCGACGTGGTGGGCCTGACCTGCCGCGTGGGGCGCGCGGTGTACGGCACGGTAGACATCATCCAAGACTTGATCGAAAGCGGCAAAAGCGTGCTCCTGCTCGGCCGGCCCGGCGTGGGCAAAACCACCCTGCTGCGCGAGGCCGCGCGCATCTTGGCCGAGCAAAAACGGGTGGTGATCGTCGATACCTCCAACGAAATCGGCGGCGATGGCGACGTGCCGCACCCCGCGGTGGGGCGGGCGCGGCGGATGCAGGTGCCCACCCCTTCCCTGCAACACGAGGTGATGATCGAAGCGGTGGAAAACCACAACCCCGAAGTCATCGTGATCGACGAAATCGGCCGCGAACTGGAGGCGTTGGCCGCGCGCACCATCGCGGAGCGGGGCGTGCAACTCATCGGCACCGCGCACGGCAACACTTTGGAAAACCTGCTCCTCAACCCCACCCTCTCGGATTTGGTCGGTGGCATTGAGTCGGTCACCCTTTCGGACGAAGAAGCCCGCCGCCGCGGCACGCAAAAAACCGTGCTGGAACGCCGCTCCCCGCCCACGTTCGACATTCTGGTAGAAATTCAAGACCGCGACCGGCTGATCGTGCACAAAGACGTGGCCGAATCTATCGACGCGCTGTTGCGCGGGCGGCCACTGCGTTTGGAACTGCGCTACCGGGATGCCGAGGGGGAGATCCACATCGAGGAACTGGCCAGCCAGCCTGAGCGCGCGGGCGAACGCCGGGGCCCCCGTCGCGCGGGCGAGGCCGGCCGCCTGCCCGCGGCAGCCGGAGAGACGCCCGCCGCGGCCTACGCCCCCTGGCCCGACGCGGAACCGCAACGGTTGCGGCCTATCCGCATCTACCCCCACGGCGTGGCCCGCAACCGCCTGCGCAAAGCCGCGGGGTACCTGCGCGTGCCCGCCAAAGTGGTGGACAACCTGAGCGACGCGCAGGTGCTGGTCACCCTGCGTTCCTACTACCGCAAGCGCCCGCGCATCATCGTAGACGCCGAAAACCGCGGCCTGCCCATCCACGTGTTGCGCTCCAACACGGTCAAACAGATGGAGGCGTTTTTAGAGGGGCTTTTTCACCTGGAAAAGCGGGCGGATACCATGAGCATGGAGCAAATTTTGGCCGAGACCCAGGCTGCCATTGCCGCGGTGTTAGAGGGGGAAGCATGGGTCGACCTTTCCCCCGCACCGGCCGACATACGGCGTATGCAACATCGGCTGGCCGAAGAAGCCCACCTGACCTCGCGCTCTTACGGCCGCGAGCCTTTCCGGCGGGTGCGGATTTCCCGGCGGGGGGAAAACGCGTAAGCCCGCGTGCCGTGTTCCTCCACCTGCAGGAAGCGCCCGCGCCACCCGCCGTCCCCCGAATTTTTCATGCCTATTCAGCCACAAGAAGATTGGCCACGGAGGAGACGGATAGCCACAGATAGAGGCGCAGAAGGGGGCGCTAAGAGAGGCCGCCAGGCCACCAGGCAACCATTCCCCCAACCCCTCAGCGCATCGTTTTTCCCTGCCAAGGCTGAGCCGTTACTTTTTCCCTTCAGCCTTCCTTCCCCCATCGCTCGAACCGGCGAACCCCAAAAAGGAGGAAAAAGTGCACACCCTACGCCGCTTGAGCCCCTTCGTTGTGATGCTGGCCATTTTGCTGGCCGCCTGTGGCCCGGCGACGCCCATGCCCACGGCCACCCCCACCGCCGCACCCCGCACACCC
>JALUDX010000187.1 GCA_027053355.1 Anaerolineales bacterium
ACACAGACGACCCAGATAACGATGATGTAACAGTAGAATCTTTAACCACAGACAAAAACTGCGTACAACTTACACTCAATGGAGAAAACTTTACCCTAACACCCCAAGGCCATTTAACAGGCGTAAGCCCAGTAGATCTGGTAAGCCCGAGAATATGCACAGCAACCTTAACAGCAACAGTAACAGACGGTGATGACACAGCAACCTGTTATAAGCCAGTACCAATCTACTATTATCCCACATATTTAACAGGAATGTTTTTATATGATGGAAACAACCATCCAGAATGGCACAATGGCGAGCAAGATGCAAACCCAGTATATGACTCCGGAGATTTTGCTTATATCGGCAGTAATGCAAGAGACATAGCAGCCTATACAATCCATATAAATAACCCAAATTCTCCAACAAGAACCCTAAAACCATACAACCAAAGATTTACAATAAACCAATACTTAAAGTCAGACCATACCCCATTACTTTTAACATTAGCATTAGATGACCTAAACGGCACAATAAACTAAAACTTAGGAAGTACAGTTTTGTACTTTAAGGGAATAGCAGGCCCAAGCACAGGATTTAAAATCCCATTAAGATTAATAGCATCTTCAGAAGTAATAACAGGCCAAGAATACAACATAAATACATACGGTGTAGATTTAAATGGCAATATTGTAGAATACAACAATCCCTCAAGCCACAATTGGGGGCAATGTATGCAAGACACTCATTCTGTAGTATGCGTAAGAGGATATATACACTACTTTAAATGGGGAGATTATCCACATCACACCCCCGGATGCCGCTCCCTTCGCCTTCGCTCAGGGTGGCGTCCGCCTCCTTAGCCTCTCCCAGAGGGAGAGAAGAGGTGCGGCTGAACAGTTACAGGATTTTTCTCTTCCCCATGTTTTCTCTTCCTGCCCGGCGTTGTTTTTTACAGTTTTTTTATGGAAAGGCCAGAGGAACGTATTGACAATGCTTGTGTTTCGGTCAATAATGTAACTGGCTTGGCCGCGCTTGGTGTAATAAGCGGACGGGGAAAGTATTGGCGCGTTTTTATGTGTAACTCGTGGTTGCTAATAGTGTTATTGTTGTTAGAGAACGTTGATTTTTGGCGTTTGTTCTTGTGAGGTAACCCTTTGACAAGGAGGTGTGCCCTGCAAAAGTAAAAAAACGACAAGCCCCCTCACCACGCTTTTTTCGCTATTCCCTTTTATCCTGTTCGCTTTATCTTTGAGGAAGGAGGATCGCAATGGCTGCAGTTGTTCTCCTGATTGCTCTGGCGGTGGCTTATGTGGGTTATAAGTTTTATGCGGTAAAAATAGACCGCCAGGTGATTGAGGCCAACCCCAAAAAGGCCACGCCCGCAGTGATGTACAACGATGGGGTGGACTTCATGCCGGCCAGCGGCAGCGTGTTGTTTGGCTATCAGTTTAAGTCCATTGCAGCGTTGGGCCCCATCGTCGGGCCGATTGTGGCCGTGCAATGGGGCTGGCTGCCCGCGTTCCTTTGGCTGATGTTGGGCGTGCTTTTCATCGGCTGGGTGCAAGATTACGCAGCCGCGATGATGGCCATGCGCAACGACGGCCTGACCATGGGCGGCCTGGCCTACAAATTCATCTCCCCCCGCGCGCGCGGCATTCTGTTGGCTTTCTTGTACTTCTACCTGCTGCTGATCATGGGCGCGTTTGGCGCAGTGGTCGCCGGGCTGCTTTCTAACCCGGTGGTGCCCATCGGTTTGCTCATCTTGACTTTGGCGGGCATCCTCGCCGGGCAGATGACTTACCGCTGGAAGATGGATCTGGTGATGACCACCATCGTGACCGTGCTCATTGCCCTGATCGGCATCTGGCTGGGCACAACCGGCGCCGCGCAGGACATCGTGAAAGCCATCAACGCCATGGCCGGCACGGGCGACAAACACATCCTTTACAACACGCCCTACGGCCCGATGACCTGGCCTAAATTCTTCTGGGGCATCGTGGCCTTGGCCTTCTGCTACCTGGGCTCGGTGCTCCCTATTTGGCGCTTTGCCCAACCGGTGAACTATGTATCGTTTTGGTTTGTTGCTCTAGGCCTGGTGGGCTCGGTGTTGGGCGTGTTCGTGGCCGCCCTTTTCGGCACCACTAACGTGAGTTTCCAGATTCCGGCTTTCGTCACCTGGAATCAGCCGAAACTGGGCTGGCTATGGCCCATGCTCTTTGTGACCATCTCGTGCGGCGCGATTTCGGGCTGGCACTCACTGGTGTCGACCGCCGGTACCGCCCGGCAGTTGGAGAAGGAAACCGACGCTTTGCCCGTGGGTGCCGGCGCAATGTTCACCGAAGCGGTGCTGGCAACCATGGCGCTGATTTTCGCGGCTACGGCCATTGCCAAACCTGATGGCTCCATCCTTTACGATGCCAAAAACATGTACTTCTTGAAGACCGGTGCGGGCGGCATCTGGATGTATGGCATGGCCCGCTTCCTTTCGTGGATCCCCGGTATTTCCCCGGCCATGGGCGGCGCGATCGGCGCTATCTTCTTGGCTGTGATGGCGCTCACCGTGATGCAACTGGTGCTGCGCTTCATGCGGGTGGCCTCGGCTGAACTGGTGGGCGACAAGATCCCTGCGTTCAAGAACCCCCATGTGGGTACCATTGTCGCCATCTTGTTCACCTTCCTGATTTTGTGGACGGCCTTCTGGCAACGGATTTGGGTGCTCTTTGGTGGCGCGAACCAGTTGTTCGCCGGTTTGGCGCTGCTGCTGATTACCATCTGGCTGGCCAGCGAAGGCCGCAAATACGCCTGGGCCTTTTGGCCTGCGGTGTTCATGTATGCCACCACGGTGATGGCCTTGCTGGTGGTGGCGTGGAAGTCTTTCGTGGCCATGGGCAGCGCCAAAGGTGCGGCCTTTGCTTTTGGCAATGCCGTGGCCGGGCTCATCGGCTTGTTCTTGGCGATTACGGCCATCGTCTTGGCCATCGATGGCCTGAAATCCCTGGCCAAAGCCAAACAAAAAGCGGCGGCCAGGGCAGGCGACTAACCCCTTTCGTCGTTTCAGGGAAGCCTCTTCGCTGGCGGGGGCTTCCCTGACCTTTTGGGGTTTGAGCATTTCGCTTTTCAGTAGGAGGAAGAAGCAATGACTGAAGAAGAAAAACGCAGTTTTCTCAAACGGATGTTGCAAAGCATTCAAGACGTCATCTACGGCATGGCCTCTCACGACATGGCCCGCCAGGCGCTCAAAACCCGGGGGAGCATGGAGCATCTTTTCATCCTCATTACCATGGGCGACTTGCTGGGCGTGCCCATTTTGCCGCCGTATTACTCGCTGCGGTTGTTGCCGTACGTGGTGCCGCAAATTAGCACGTGGAAGCGCCGCATGTTGCGCGAACGTGACCTGACCGATGCTTTGGCCTGAGTGAGGTGATACCCATGTCTCTGGCAAAAATTTTCCGCGAAAACCCCGACCGACGCTACATCATGTTTGGCGGCAAAGGCGGTTTGGGTAAAACCACCTTTTCGGCCGCCACGGGCTATTGGTTGGCCAAACAGGGGAAGCGCGTCCTGGTCTTTTCAGTAGACCCGCAGGCTTCCCTTTCCGATATTTTCCGGCGCGACATCTTTGGCAAAGGCGCTGTGGAAATCATGCCGAATTTATACGCCCAAGAGATCGACGCGGACCAGCACATCCGCGAATATCAGGAAGAAATTCGGCAGAAAATCCGCGATATGTACGGCTTCGATGAGATCCCCGAAGAGATCGAGTCGTACATCCAGGCGGCCTCTGCCGAGCCGGCGATGGAAGAGTCGGCCATCTTCGACCAAGTGGTCGATATCGTGGTCGCCGGGGAGTTCGACTACTACATTTACGACCTGGTGCCGCTGGGCCACGCGCTGTATTACTTGAGCATGGCCAGCGTGTACGACCAGTGGATTAGCAAAATCACCAAGTTGCGCGAAGAAATGCGCGAATACGAGCAAATGGCCGCCCGGGTGAGCCGAAACAAAGAGTTGCAGGAAGACAAAATCCTGGAAGAATTGCAAGACATCCGCTATCGGATTTCCACTTCTTCCAGTATTTTGACCGACCCGCAGAAAACCGCTTTCTTCTTTGCGCTGGTGCCTGAGGAAATGATCCTCATCGACACAGAAAAAGCGGCAAAACTGTTTGCCCGCTATCAAGTGCCCATCAGTGGGTATATCGTCAACCGCATCATCCCGCCTGCCGTAGCCCAATCGGAGCACGCACCTGCTTACCTGCGCAACCGCTATGAAATGCAGAAGAAGTACCTCCGACAAATTGACGAGAAGTTTGGTAAGGAGGTGCTGGCGCAGGTTGAAGAAATGGAACGGGACGTGACCGGCTTGAATATGATTGAGCGCATGGCGCAGGCGATGTTTGGAGAGGAGACGTTGGAATGAACGCGCAAAACGCTCTCACCATGCGAGAATTCATGGACAGCAAGCCGCAGATGAAATACATTTTCTTCGGCGGCAAGGGCGGCGTGGGCAAAACCGTGTTGGCCGGCGCCGCAGCGGTGGCGATGGCGCAACGGGGGAAACGGGTGCTGCTGGCTTCCACAAACCCGGTGCATAGCCTTTCGGGCATGTTAGGCCAAGACGTGTTCGGCAAAGCCACGCCGGTCGAAGGCGTGCCTAACTTGTGGGCGCACGAAATCGATACCCGCGAAACCATCGAGCGCTCGAAGCAGGAAATCAAAGAGAAAATCGAGTGGTTCCTCAAATACGCGGAAATCAAAGGCCGGGCGGATGAGTTCGTCGAATCGGCCACCATGAACCCGGCGTTCGAAGAGTCGGCCATGTTCGAGAACATGATCGAAATCATGTTCAAAGACGAATACGACTTTTACGTCTTCGACACCGCGCCTACGGCCAACGCCCGCCGCCTGTTGGGCATGTCTTCGGTGTATTCTTTGTGGGTCAACAAGATGATGCAGAGCCGCAAAGAAGCCCAGCAGATGAAACTCAAACTGTCGTTTTCCCGCAAGAAGGAAGAAGAAGACCCGCTGATGGATTATCTCATCAGTTTCCGTGATCGGATGGAGCGGGCCAAGGTGCTGCTCACCGACCCGGAAAAGACGGCCTTCTTCTTCGTGACCTTGCCTGAAGCGTTGCCCATCGCAGTGATTAAGCGGTTCATCAACTGGTTCGAAGAATTTGGCATCCCCATTGGCGGCGTGGTGGTCAACATGCGCATTGACCCCAGTCAAGTTAGCGAGCAGGCTGACGAATTCGTGCGCAACCGGGTGAAAATGCAGGCTGAATACATGGAGGAGATTGACCGCCTGTTTGGGCCGATGGTGCGGGCTGTGTTACCCCTCTTCGAAACGGAAATCCGCGGCATTGATATGCTCAAGCGCACCGCGTCGTTGTTGTTTGCCTGAGAAACGACTTCCCCAAAACCCTGCGGCGAGCGGGAACGACCGCCTCTCCGCAGGGTTTTTCGTTCTCGGCGAGGAGAAACCACAGATTCTGCAGATTTCGCAGAAAAAAATATCCACCGATTTCAGGCGTTACCATCCACCGATTGACACAGATTTGCACCGATTGGGTGAAAAACACAGAAGACACAGAAAACCCACAGAAAACACAGAAATTTTTCCTTTGCGCTCTCTGCGCCTCTGCTTCCTCTGCGTCTTTGCGTTCATCCTTGGCGGCCTTGGCGACCTAAAATCCGCGGCCATCCGTTTTATCCGCGTTATCCGCGGCCCATTTTTGGCTGAACAGTTACATGCCCACATCGAATTTCGTGATTCACGATATTAGCGTGACCAACATTTTGCTGGGCGAAGCGCGGTTGATCCGCTTAGTTTTGCCTGCGGCGTGGGGGCTTGCGCGCGGCTTAGCCCCGCCCGACCTGCACGCGCGGCACATGCGGCAGGGCGTGCCGTGGCTGGCCTCGGGGCAGGCGTGGTACGTGTTGCACCACAAACCCTCGCACTGGGCCATGGAACTGCGCATTCAGGTGCACCCCCGGCAGCAGCCGCAGCCCGAAGGTGCGGAGACGTTGACCATCGCCGGGCATCCTGCTTTCCTCACCTGGACGAGCCGGCGTCGCGGCCTGTTATGGAAACGCCACGATGTGCGCTTTATGACGGTTTCGTGGTATTGCCCCCAAACCGAGCGGCAGTTGGTATTGGAGTTTAGCGGCTGGGGCCCCGAGGAGCATTTTTTGGCCATGCGAGAGGCGCTCAGCCGCGTGCGTTGTCATTGAAGCGAGGGCTACTCTGCCCGCAGCAACGCCTGGCAGGTGTCGCGCAAGGCCGAGAAAAAGGCGGCCGCCGGTTGGTCGTTGGCCTGCAGCGCGGCCAGGTCGATTTGCAACACCAGGTGCGGCCGCTTGGCCTCGCAAGAGAGGGTTTTTAGCCCCGTAGCGTAGGTTTCGAGAAAGCCTTGGAGCGCGCGGATCTGCGCGGCGCTGACGCCGTCCGCGGCCAAGAGGCGTAGGCCTGCGGTGGCCTCGTGTGCTTGGTAGCCTTCAGGCGCTGTTTGGTCGGCCTGGGCCGTGACGAGCAGCAAAGGCGGCCGATGGCGGAGCGAAGCCCGGATGATCAGGCTATCCCGACGGCCCCGCAGCCGTTGTATCAACCACCACGGTAGCATTTCGCGGGCCTCTAAGGTGAAAATGGCCTCTACCGTGCGGAAGGGCGCCTTGGCCTCGGGCACCGCCAGCCTTCCCCCTGCAGAGGCCGACCCCAACCAGCGCGCTTCGCTGATGGCGCCGACAACCGCCTGTAGCCCTTCACGTAGCCAGTAGTAAGTGGCTACCCCGCGTTTGCGGTTGACCCATGCGCCACCAAAATACCATACGCCCAGGAGCGCGCTGAGGGCAATCACCAAAATTTGTCCGATGTCCACGTTTTTGCCTCCTCTGTGCTTGCTGCCGCGGCCTGCACACCGCTGAATGCGGCAGGGGCGCGGTTGAGCAACCGGAGTTTAACCGAAAGGGTGCTAAATGTCAAAAACCCCCTGGCTAAGTCGGTGGAAAGCCCGCTGGCGGCAGATCAAAATGTGGGTCGGCGGTTTTCTTTACGGCATGCTGTTCTACGAAACGGAAATTTATTTCCGTCGTCAACGGGCTGATTTAGAGCATCTGTTTGCGTTGATTTTGTTTGGGGATATGTTTGGCGTGCCTGTGTTGCCGCCGGTGTATTCCCTGCGGCTGTTGCCTTACGTGGTACCCACCATCAACTTGTGGAAGCGTCGTCTATATCGGGAGCGCGATCTGTTAGATTTGGTGGCAGATCTGGAAGGGTGACTTCAGCGTTTGCCCCCGTGGACGTTTGCCCGGCCAGGCTGTATGGCGAAGGTTTTAGTCGGCCAGTGACTTTGAGGAACGCTTCTACTACGCGTGGGTCGTATCGCTTGCCCGCTTCGCGGCAAATTTCAGCAACGGCTTCTTCGGACGGTCGCGCTTCATGATACACTCGCTGATCTGTCATGGCAGCGTAGGAGTCTACCACAGCCAAAATGCGCGCCCCTAAGGGGATTTCTTCGCCCTTGAGGCCGCGAGGGTAACCTTTGCCATCCCAGCGCTCATGGTGGGCTTCTACAATCTCAGCAACCTTTTGAAGTCTCTCCAGAGGGCGGAGGATTTGCGCGCCGATGCTGGGATGGCGTCGCATGATTTCCCACTCTTCGGAAGTGAGCGGCCCGGGTTTGCGTAAAATTTTGTCGGGTACGCCGATTTTTCCGATGTCGTGGAGCAGCGCGCCCAGCCGTACAGTCTCAATTTCATCAGCGGGGAGACCCATTTCTTGGGCTACTACTACGGCCCACTCGGCCAGGGTTTTGCTGTGGTCGCCGTGATAGGCGTCGTGCACGTCGATGGTGTGTGAGAGAGCCAACACGGCTTGCATGAATGCCTCTTCTAACTGCTGCCGTGCTTGCAAACGCCGCAGGGATGCAGCCCCCATTTCGGCCAAAACTTGGATAGACGAAACGGCTTCGTTGCTGAAGGCTTTGGCTTCGGCAGAACGGCCGACCAACAACAGGCCAATGGTCTTCCCTTGCCGAGTGCGTAGCGCAGCGAGTATGGTGGGGCCCAGTTGTCGCGCCCAGGCTAAGTTTTCTATGGCGAGGCGGTGAATGTCGTCGAAAACCGTAAGATGTTGCCCGCTTAGAGCGTGCTGGATGATGCGCGTTTCCTGAGGGAAGTGCTGTTGCACTGAGTCGTCGGGGAAGCCCTCCACATAATCCAGCACCAGGCGAGGTGTGGAGGCCTGCGTTTCTGTGAAATGGGCAACGAGCACGTATTGGCCTTCGGCCAATCGTCGTGCCCATTGGCCTAATTCGCGGGTCAGCGCGGTTGCGTCGGACGCTGTGCGCAGCGCTGCGCTGGCCTCGGAAAGCAACGTGAGCCGTTGGATGGTGCGCTGCAGCGCGGAAACCAAATGGGCATTCTCTAAGGCAATGGCCGCGTGGTCGGCCAACATACTTAGCAACGTCATTTCAGTGTCGCTTACCCGATGCTCTTGATTCCACCCCACGTTCATCACCCCTCGCACCTGGCGGCGGGCGACCAGAGGAATGCTGAGGATGGTACCCTCCCACGAGGTTTCGGCAAAGAGCGGGTCGTCTTGAATGCGAGGGACAAGTTTTGGTTGGCCGGAACGGGCTACCGTGTAGGTCAGGCCGTGAGGCCGGGGGATGGTGTGGGGTTTGGAACGAATTTGCCCGTCCCAAATGGCCGCACCAAAATCCAGGCGTTGACCGTCGTAAAGGAAGATGTGCGCCTGATCGGCATTGGCCAGCGCCACCGCTTGTTGCAGAAGGCTGGTTAGCACGGCCGAGAGATCTAAGTGCGAAACCAGTTGTAGGCTGGCGACCCGTAAGGCTTCGAGTTCACGCCTTTGGCGTCGTTCTTGTTGGTAAAGCCGGGCATTTTGTAGAGCAATGGCGGCTGCGTGAGCCAGGGTTTGTGCCATCTTGACGTGAGTCATGGTGAAATGGTTGGGTTTGTCCGCGTCTAAAGCCAAGATGCCCATCACCTTCTCGTCGTAAATCAAGGGCACCCCCAGCCAACTGCGGATGTGCTTGCCTTGGGCTGTGCGCTCCCAGTCAGGGAAGGCATGAGTATCGGCAATGAGCAGCGGCCGCTTCGTTTCGTTGATGATGACAGTGGTTTGCCAGGTAGAAGGGGGCGTGTCGTGTTGGGCTATGCATTCTTGAAATTTTTCTTTGGAAAAGGGAAATCCGCGGATATGCTCGACAGCCAGGCGGCCGTCTTCTTGCCATAGCCAGACCGAGGCTTGTTGGTAAGGCACAACTTTTTGCAGGCCGTCTAAAAGACGCTCTAACACGGTGTCGACGTCTAATCCACGGTTGAGAGTCAATATCAGGTCGGTGAGAATGCGGGCTTGTTGCGAGGCGAAACGTTCGCTGCGCAGTTGCAACGCGCGGTAGATCATGGCTGAAAGCCACCGGGTGAGGGGGGCGATCAAAGTCAGGTCTTGCGAGGCCAGGCGTGGGGGGCGCGGCCAGCCCAAAAGGAGCATGCTATGTAAATTTTCGCTTATTGGCACGCGGTACACCCCTACCCATTGCAGGTGGGCAGTCTGCAAAACTTCGTGGAGGGGCGAAACGGGCAAAAGTTTTGCCGGCGGCCCAAACACCCACTGGTAATTTTGAGAAGCCGTGGGCAAAAGATGGCGAGGACAGCGCGCGCCTGCATGTTGGCAAGGCCCCTGAGGAGGTCGATAAACGGCCATCACCTCTGCTGTTTCGTGGTCGTTGTCTTCTTCGTCGATGAGTAGCGCCATACCCCATTGGGCATGGAGTGTTTCTGCGACCAAGCGGATGGCTTCAGCCCCAATCTGATATGGGTCGTCGCTGGAAAGGCAACACGTTCCTAAACGTTGCAAGAAGCCGCGACGATGGCTCGCGTCGGCCCAGGGGGTTAAGCGCAACAAACGCCGCAAGCGCGCGATAAAAGAGGAGCTTTGCTCCGGCGAGGCGTTAAACGCGTCGGCCAGCCCCAGGTCGAAAAGCAGTGCCAGTTCTTCGTCGCTAATAGGATGAGTGAGAAGTAATACGGCCGGGGGCGCGGGGCGATGCATTGAAACCTGTCGTAGCAAGTCAGGGCCTGAGAGCCAAGGTAGGTTATTTTCCAGCAATACCAAGTCAGGCCAAGGTGCTTGCGCCCGCTGGAGGCTTTGTTGCCATTGTTCGCCCCCTAAAATGAGATGCACGCGTGCTGACGGCATCTGCGCTTCTAATAGCGGCGATGCCCATTCGGCAGTTTCAGGCGTGGCCAGTAACCAAAGATGAAACATTGGAGCCTTTAGTGCCAACGAAAAGTGAGTAGCGCCAAGGCAGTGGCGTTTTCGGCCTTTTGAACAACCTTTTGGGAGTGTTTTATTTTTATCGCTATGTTCTTACTAACTAAAGTTTACTCCAAATGGCGCACAAAGTGGTTAAGGAGGAGATGTGTTAAAATGGGTTTGGTTTAAAAAACAGTGTTAGTGCATTTTCAAACAAGATTTCGGTTATTGCAAAAGGTGCGATCTATCGCGCTTGTGGCAAGATCTTACCCATCCCCCGCTGAGCCTCGCTTGGCTTTCGGCTTCGCTCAGGCCGGGCGCTCGGCTCATCTGCCCTCTTCCCTCCCTTACTAAGGAGGGAAGGGGGCGGCTCCGGCAGGCTGAGCACAGGCGAGGCTTCGCCGGAGCGGGGGTAGGGAGAGATCAAAAATTTGGGCGCTAAGTTGCAAAAGGCCTAAACTAACTATCAAGGTTGATTATGCATTAGCAAGGAGGCGAACCGTGGATTTGGGCTTGCGTGGTAAACGGGCTTTTGTCGCTGGCTCCAGCCGAGGGTTAGGTTTCGCGATAGCCCAAATTTTGATGCAAGAAGGATGCCAGGTAGCGATTAACGGCCGTGACGAGGCGCGTCTGCGCGAAGCCGAGTCGGCTTTGCGCCGTCTGGGGGGCGCTTCGGCGCGGGTGACGGCCATCTCGGGGGATGTTGCCTTGCCTGACGTGCCCGCTCGTCTGCTACCTCGGGCAGCCGAGGCGTTGGGCGGCTTGGATCTGTTGGTCACCAACACTGGCGGCCCCCCGGCTGGCGCGTTCGCCGACCTGACCGAGCAGGCCTGGCGAGAGGCCACCGAGGCTTTGCTGCTGGCGCATGTGCGGTTGGTGCGCGCGGCGTTGCCTTTTTTGCTGTCCTCTCCCGCAGCCAGCGTGTTGGCGGTCACCTCCTATTCTGTGAAGCAACCCATTCCCCATCTGGTGCTTTCCAACAGCGTACGTTCGGCCACCGTGACCCTGATGAAAACCCTGGCCCTGGAATTAGGCCCCCAAGGCATTCGCTTCAACGCCATTTTGCCCGGCTGGACGAAAACCGAGCGGGTCGAGGCGCTCCTGGCCGCGCGCGCCCGCCTCAACGGCACCACGCCGGCTCGCGAGCGGGAGAAAATCGAAGCGCAAATCCCCTTGGGGCGCATGGCCGAGCCGGAAGAATTTGCCCGCGCCGCGGTGTTTTTGCTTTCCCCCGCGGCGTCTTACATTACCGGCGCTTCGTTAGTGGTTGGTGGCGGCATTTACAAAGGCACCTGCTAATCGCCATCTATAACGACACCTTCAGGAGGAGAGCCTCATGAGCGCGAGAAAGACAACCCGCGCGGCGCAGCGCCGCCGTGAACGCCAACGTCGGGAACGCATCATCATTATGACGGTCATCGCAGGGGTGATTTTGCTGGTGGGGGGGCTGTTTTTGTTAGCGCATCAAGCCGAAACCACAGCAACGCCCACGTCTGCCCAGGTTACGGATATCGTGCTTCCGCCGGCACACCCTCACCCCCACGCCGACGGCAACGCTTTGGGCGACCCCAAGGCGCCGGTGACCATCGTCGAGTATTCCGATTTCCAATGTCCCTTCTGCGGTCGTTTTGCCCGCGATACCGAACCGCGATTGATTCAAGATTACGTCGTTCCCGGCAAGGTGCGGTTGGTTTACCGTAGTTTTGGCGATTGGGTTGGTCCTGAGTCGTTGCTCGCCGCGGAGGCCGCCTATTGCGCGGGCGACCAAGGCAAGTTTTGGGATTTCCACGACATGCTGTTTTACAACCAACATGGCGAGAACCGAGGCGCGTTCTCCCGCCCGCGCATCGAGGCCATGGCCGAGAAACTGGGGCTGGATATGAAGGCTTTTCGGCAATGCCTGGACGCGCACAAATATCGTGAACGGGCGATGCAAGACATGGCCGAGGGTCAGAAGGCCGGCGTGCAGGGTACGCCCGGCTTCTTTGTGATTGCCCCCGACGGGTCGCAAACCTTTATCGAGGGCGCTCAGCCTTACCAGCGATTCAAAGAGGCCATTGAAAAAGCCCTCGCCGGCGAGAAAAAGTAGACCTTTGCGTAATCTGCGATTCCCCCTTGCTGAGGCTGAATGGCGGCGTTAGTTGGCCAGGCGGGCGCCGCGAACCGCGCGTTCGGGCGCCCGCTGGCGTTCCCCGTGGGGGGAGGGTGCCTCGTTAGGCCACGGGGCGGGGAAAGCAAAAGCCAAGAAGCGGGACGTCAAGTGGGGGTCGAACTGGGTGCCGCTGGCCGCAAGCAGCGTTTCCCAAGCAGCGTCAGCAGTGTACGCAGACCGATAAGGGCGCGGCTCTTGGAGGGCGTCCCAGGCGTCGGCCAGGGCGAGAATGCGAGCCAGCAGCGGAATCGCCGCCCCTTGCAAGCCGTCGGGGTAGCCGCGGCCATCCCACCGCTCGTGGTGATGGCGGACGGCCAGCGCGGCTTCCCGCGGAAAGCCGGGGATGCTCTGGGCGATTTCATAGCCCCACAGGGGGTGTTGTTGCACCAGCGCCCACGCTTCGTCGTCGAGGGGGCCTTCCTGCTCCAAAACGGGCTTGGGGATGCGAATTTTGCCGATGTCGTGTAGCAACGCAGCCAGGCGGAGGGCTTGCAGGTCGCTCGTTGGCAGGCTCAGCCTTTCCCCGAAGGCCACCGCGAGGCGGGCGGTGCGCACGCTGTGGCTTTTGGTGGCCGGGGAGTAGAGATGCAGCGCGTGCAGCCAGCCCTCGACGCTGATTTCTGCCATTTCGGGGCTGGGTGTCGCACTGTGCCGCCACAGCGGGGCGCTGGGCGACGGCGCCGGTGGGCGAAACCCGAGTCTGGGGGAAGGGGAATAGCCGAGCATCTTTCGTCCCTCGAAATGGCAAGTCTACGGCGGCACAATGATCTTTCATCCCTTACGACGCCGTAATGCCCAAAAGGTTACGGGTGTTCTGGCTTTTTCCCCGGCCATTGGGCCAAAAGCATTCCCCCAAACATCAGAGCAGCCCCGCCAAGGCCGCGTAGAGTCAGAGGTTCGTGCAAGAGCAGCGCTCCGCCAAGCAGCGCGAAGACCGATTCCAGGCTCATGATGATGGCCGCGTGCGCGGCCAAGGCGTGCTTTTGCGCTACCACTTGCAGGGTGTAGCCTATGCCCACGGAAATCAGCCCGCCGTAGAGGATGGCAGGGGCAGCGCCACGCACGCCTTGCCAGGTGATGGGTTCCCACAACAGGGCTGCGGCCGCGCTGAGCCCGGCCACCACCAGGAATTGGTGCGCGGCCAGAGCCAAACTCTCGTGGCGCGCGGTGAGCCGCCCTACCAAGATGACGTGTGCGGTCCAAAAAAAGGTGCTCAGCAAGACCAGCAGGTCCCCCTTTTCCATGTGCCAGACGCCGCGCACGCTGAGCAAATAGAGCCCGCTCACGGCCAGCAGCGCGCCCAGCCAAAGGGGCAGCCCGTGGCGTTCGTGGAGCAGCAACGTGTCCGCTAAGGGCACCAGTACCACATACAGTCCGGTGATGAAACCCGCTTTGCCCGCGGTGGTGTACACCAACCCGGCTTGCTGCAACGAAGAGCCCAGGAAGAGCACGCTCCCCAGCAGCCAGCCGCTGCGGGCGAGCGCGCGTCGCGCTTCCGGCGAGGCCGATTCGCCGCCGCGCCAGCGCCCGATGCCCAGTAGCACCAGCGCCCCCAACGTGAAGCGGATGGCGTTGAACGTCAACGGCCCCACGTAGGCCATACCCACCCGCTGCGCCACAAAGCCCAGCCCCCAGACGGCCGCGGTCGTCAGCAACAGCCCGTGCGCCCACCACTGCCGCATCGTGTTTTATTTCAGCCCGGAATGCAGAAAACTGCGGACGAACTGTTTTTGGAAGACCAGGAAGAGGAGGAACAGCGGCGCGATCACCGTGATGGTGGCCGCGGCCAGCAAAGGCCAGCGCGCACCGATTTCGCCCAATTGCGTGAAGCGCACCAACCCAATGGTCAGGGGGCGCGAGCGCTCGGAGAGGGTGACCACCAGGGGCCAGAGAAATTCGTTCCAATGCCAACTGATCGAAGAAAGGGCAAAAGCCACCAAGGTGGGCAGCGACGGCGGCAAGTAAATGCGCCACAGCAATTGCCACCACGAACAGCCGTCGAGGATGCCCGCGTCGACCAGGTCGCGCGGCACTTCCAGAAAGGCCTGGCGCATGAGAAACGTGCCAAACGCGGAGCCGAAATAGGGCAGCGCCACTGCCAAAGTGGTGTCGAAAAGCCCCAATTTGCGGATGGTGGAGAAGTTGGGCACTAACAGCGCTGCCGCGGGGATCATCAATTGCAGCAAGATGAAGAAAAATAGCCATTTTTGGCCGCGGAAGCGGTAGTGGGCAAATGCGAACCCAGCCAAGACTACGGTGATCACCTGGGCAATCAAAATCATCCCCACGATGAGGAGGGTGTTGCGGTAATAAATGCCAAAGGGGGCTAACGACCAGGCTTTGAGGTAGTTGGCCACGGTGAGGTGGTGCCCAAACCAGACATCCCCGCGCCCCAAAGGTTCGTTCTCGGGACGGAAGGAAACCACCACGCCCCAAATGATGATGGTCGCCCATCCTAAAGCCAGCACCGCGGTCAAGAGATTGAGGAAAACGCGGGTGATCCGTTTGCGAAGTTTAGCGGTGAGCATCAGGCGCCCTCCCGTTCTGAGTAGACGAAGTTGGTGACGGTGATGGCCAGCATGATGAGGATGAGCACCACGGTGAGTGCGGAAGCCAGGCCGACGTTCTGTTCCTCGAAGCGCACTTGCCAGAGATAATAGAGGAAGACGTTGCTGGCCCCGCTGGGCCCGCCCTGGGTGAGTACGAAAATGTGGTCGACCACCTGGAAGGCGTCGATGATGGCGATGGTCGAGACGAAAAGGGTGGTGCGGCGCAGCAGCGGGAAGGTGATTTTCCACAATTTGGTCCAGGCCGAGGCGCCATCGATGTCCGCGGCTTCGAAGACGTCGGTAGGAAGGTTCTGCAACCCCGCCAGATAGAAAATCATCAGATAGCCCGCGTTCTTCCACACCGCCACGATCATGACCGCCAACAAAGCCAGATGAGGGTTGCTGAGCCAGTTTTGTGGGCCGTGATAGCCTATCGCCTGCAGCGCGGTGTTGAACAAGCCGTAATCGGGCGTGAAGAAGAACAGCCAGATGGTGGCTGCGCTAACCATGGGCAAAATGGTGGGGTAGAAAAAGCCCAGCCGCGCCAGGCCGATGCCCTTGACCGCCCGGTTGACCAGCAGGGCAAACAAAAAGGCCAACACTACGCTCATCGGCACGGTGCCCAACACGTAAATTGCGGTGTTGCGCAGCACCTGGTGAAAGTCGGGGCTGGTGGCCAGGGTCTGGTAGTTTTTGAGGCCGATGAAGGTGGGCGTGCGGAATTTGGCGATGTTGAGGTATTGGCGGAAGAAACTCATGTACAGGGCTTGCACCGTCGGCCAGGCCGTAAACACGAGCACCACCAACGCGGTGGGCAGGGTGAGCAAGTAGGGGAGCCACGGAGGGCCTTGGCGACGGGTGAAGCCGCGCGTCGTTGCAGACATGGCTGCCTCCCAGAGGGCAGGCGCGAAGGCCCGCGGGTTTGGCGGGGGAAGTGGGGTGACGCAGAGGGGCGAGGCGCTATGCCTCGCCCCTGGCACGTCAGACGCTGTACTGCGAGGCTACTTGAACATTTCTAATGCTTTGTCGGCTTCTTGCTGGGCCTGTTTCATGGCCTCTGCGGGCGGCATTTGGCCGTTGTAGGCTGCTTGCAGGTATTTGTGGAAGATGTTGCGTACTTTGCCCAGATTCATGCACGACAGTTCGGCGCCAGCATATTGCAGCATGTCTTTGAGTTGCCCGGCCTGCGGCACTTTCTCGATATAGGCTTTCATCGCGTCGGTGTCGTAGGCGCTTTGGCGGGTTGCCACGTAGCCGGTCTGGATGCTGAAATCTGCAGCGTATTTCGGCTGGGTGACGAATTGCACGAACTTCCACGCGGCTTCTTGCTCTTCGCGTGGCACGTTCTTGAGGATGTAGAAGTTCCCGCCGCCGGTCACTGTGGCGTACGTGCCGGGCTCTTTGCCGGGAACGGCCATCACGCCGACTTTGAAGTCCGCCTGGTTGAGGATGCCGCGCAGGCTGCCGCTGGAGTGCACGATCATCGCTGCCGCGCCTTTGGCAAAGTCGCCGGGTGCGCTGCCCCAATTTTTCTGCACGCCTTCGGGCATGGCGTGATATTTGTGCGAGAGGTCAATGTAGAACTGTGCGGCCTCGATGACTTTCGGGTCGTCGAACACCACTTCGGTGGGTGATTGGATGATGTTCTGACCGTTGCCGATGGCCAGAGGCTGGAACAGCCAGTAAGGCCAGCCCGAAGGCCATTCGATGCCCCACCGTTTGTCGGGGATGGTCAGTTTCTGCGCGGCTTCGGCCAGCGATTGCCAACTATCGGGCGGCTGGAGCCCCGCTTCCTCGAACAGGTCGGCGTTGTAATACAGGGTCACCACGCTGCGCTGGAAGGGGATGCTCCAGATTTTGCCGTCGTATTCCGAATTGGCCATGAACGCGGGGAAGAAGTCTTTGATGTAAGCCTCTCCGTCGGGCGAAGCCTTGATGAAGTCGTCTAAGGGCACGACGTAATCCGCGTTGACCAGGTCGTACAGATCCGCGGCCAGCATCACGGCCAGCGCCGGGGGCTTGCCGCCACCCTCGATGGTGGTCTGGATGGTGGTTTTGACATCGCCATAGCCGCCGGAGAACACGGGCTTGACCTTGATGTTGGGGTTGGCTTTTTCGAAATCTGCGATGTAGCCCTGCAAAATTTTAGCGATGGGTGCGTCCACGGCTACCGGGTAATACACTTCGATGGTCACCGGCTTGGCCTGGGTGGGCGCTTGGGTGGGCGCCTGGGCTTGCGTTGGCGCTTGGGTGGGTGCGGCCGTCGGCTGGGCCGGGGCCTGGGTGGGTTGCGACGGCGCGGCCGTGGGGGTGGCTTGGGAGCCACACGCAGCCAACGCCATGCTGAGAACCAGCAGCAACGAAAGGACGACAAACACGATGCGTTTGCGGTACATAACGAGCCTCCTGAGGAAAGGGCGTTGTGGGGAAAGGGAACGGCGGGCGCCTGCCCGCCGAAAACGCCTCCCCCGGCCGAGGGGTGAGTTCCCGCGGCCGTCGGACCTCATTATAACACCGGGCAACCAGCAACCAGGCCGCTATGGCTGCTCCGCGGCTTCGACCTCCACCTGGGCGGCCCGGCTGCGGGCGGCGGGCGTGTCGTCGGCGGTGAAGACGACGTCGGCCCAGAAGCGATGCAGCCCCGCCTGTAACGGCCACCAGCCCTGACACGTGGCCGCCGCGCACTGGGTCAGGAGATGGCCGTCCACCCAGAGGCGTAACCGCCCGCCGCTCAAGTCGGTTTCGGCCAGCACCTGAATTTGTTGGGCTGCCGCAGGCAGGTCGGGCGCGATGCGGTAAACGCTGCCGTCCGCGGGGTGGCGGAGGAAAACGTGACCTGCGTGGGGCGCGGGCGGCGTGAAATCCTGCACCAAGGGCCAGCCGTGCGCTCGCGCCCAGCCCCAGGCTTGAGACGGCAACTCGAAGGCCACGATGGTCTGGCGGCGAGTCGCCGGCGTGTCGGGCCCGGCCAGCCGGCCCGTGGCCGCGTCGATTTCCAGCAGATGATAGGTGTCGTCGGGTTCGGTGGGTTCCGTGCCTTCGATGAACCAGGCGGGGTGCGTTTGGCGGCAGGCGGGGGTGGGTAACAGCCCCGAAAGGGTGCACACCGTTACCCGGCGCAGCCCCGCGGGCCGGGGGAACCCCGCGGCAGGGGTCGGCGACGACAGGGCTTGCAGAATGGTGTGCCAGATGGGCGCGGCGCCGGTCAGGCCGTCCACCTGGTGCATGGCTTGAAAGTCCGCGTTGCCCACCCAAACGCCCACCACCCAGCGCGTGGTATAGCCGATGGCCCAATTGTCGTGGAACGCGGAGGAGGTGCCGGTTTTGACAGCCGCGGGGAAGCCCATTTCCAGCGAGGTGTGGCGCGGAAAGCCCAGACTGCGCGCCCCATCGTCGGAAAGGATGTCGGAAATCAGCCAGGCGACGCGTGGGTCCCAGACGGGGCGGGGCGAAGGCCGCGGGGGGCGGTAGAGGGTCTTTCCGTTACCTGCGTCGGCGACTTCGTATAGCCACCAATAAGGCGAGAATGTTCCCTGATTGGCGAATGCGTCGTAAGCGGTGGTTAATGCCAGCAACGAAACTTCACCGCCGCCCAAGGCCAGCGAGAGGTCGTATTTTTCGGCTTTGCCCAAGTCGGCGATACCCAAGCGGTGGGCATAGCGCAAAGCAACGCCGACGCCCACTTTTTGCAGCGTAAGCACCGCGGGGATGTTGAGGGAGGAGGCCAGGGCTTGCCGCAGGGTGACTGGGCCGTGCTCTCGGCGGTCGTAGTTTTCTGGCGTGTAGGGTTGACCGTCGCGCGTGTGGAAAGTGGTGCGCACGTCCCAAAGCACGGTGGCTTCCGTCCAGGGTTCGGGTTGGTTGGGCTGAAGCGCGGCTGCGTAGATGATGGGTTTGAAGGCCGAGCCTGTGGGTCGGGGCGTGGTCGCCATGTTGATTGCGCCGCGGATCCTCTCGCCATGGTAATTGGCGCTGCCGACCAAGGCCCGCAGCGCGCCAGTGGTCGCGTCCAGCACCACCACCGCGGCGTTGTTCACGTTGCGCGCCCGTTCCCGTTGCAGCCGTTCCAGATGGCGGCGTACCGCGTTTTCGGCCAGGCGCTGCACGTCCAGATCCAGGGTGGTGCGCACTTCCAACGGCACATCGCGCGGCAGACGCCCCTGTTCCTGCAGAGCCCGAATGCGTTGCAGCACCATCCAGGCGAAATGGGGGGCGCGCATGGGGTAGGGCGCGCTGTTGAAGGCCAAGGGCACGCTCAGCGCGCGGTCGCGGGTGGCCGCGTCGATGAAGCCGTGGCGCACCATCAGGTCGAGCACGGCTTTTTGCCGCGCCCGTGCGGCCTCGGGGTGGAGGAAAGGGTCGTAAGCCGTGGGGGCCTGGGGCAGCCCGGCCAGCAGCGCGCATTCGGGCAGGGTGAGGTCGGCCGCGGATTTGCCGAAAAAGGTCTGAGCCGCGGCCTCGACGCCATACGCGAAGCCGCCGTAGTAGGTGGTATTGAGGTAAAGGGCTAAGATCTGATTTTTGCTCAGGCGACGGTTGAGCCGCCAGGCCAAGAGCGTTTCGCGTAGTTTTCGGGTGAGGGTGCGCTGGCGGCGCTCGGTGGGGGAGAGGAGCAAATTGCGGGCGACCTGCTGGGTGATGGTGCTGCCCCCGGCGACCACGCGCTGGTAGCGCAGATTGAGCCACAGGGCGCGCAACACGCCCTGCCAATCTACGCCGGGGTTACGGTAGAAGGACGCGTCTTCCACCGCGATGGTCGCGTCTTTCAGGCAACGGGGGATACGGTCGGGGGGCAGCGGCGTGTAGCGCGCGTCGTCCGGCAGGGCTTCGTAGAGCAGCCGCCCCTGCCGGTCCACGATGCGGATGCTGGGCAGTACAGGCCGGGCGTTCAGGGCTTGCTGCGGCTCAGGGAGGTCGGCAGTGATTTCGTATAGCCATTCTATGCCTAAAGCCCCCAAACCTAAACTTACCAACAAAAAACCTAACAAAAACCGTCGCTGACCACGCATCTGGCACCGCCATACCCAACAAACTCAACACCTTCAAGTATACTACGCGGAAGCACCTAAGCAACCGAACACCAAATAACCAAGCACCTTCTACCCCAATCCTTCAATACCCCAACTTCTCCCACTTTCTGTGTTCTCAGTGCCTTCTCTGTGTCTTCTGTGGTTTTCTATTACTCGCCCTCTTCGACCAGGCGCAACAACGCGGTCCGCCGCGCCGGCCCCTGGGCAAGCAGCGCCTGCAAGACGATCTCGTCGTCTGCCTCCAAGGCGGCCCGCAACGCAGCCAATTGCCGTTCGAACCCCGCCAACGCCGTCAACACAGCCTCTCGGTTGGTCGACAAAATATCGCCCATCATCCGCGGGGAAGAAGCCGCCAGCCGCGACGTCGAGCGAAATCCCGGCCCCAAGAGCGCCGCGGCTTCTTCAGGCGTCGCCAAGGTCAGCGCCAAACTCACCAAATACGGCAAATGGCTCACCGCCGCCACCCAACGGTCGTGGGTGAGGGGCTCCAGCCACAAAGCGCGCGCGCCAACGCTTTTCACCAAGGCCGCGGCCAGCGCCTTAGCGCGCCCCGTGGTGCGCGGCAACGGCGTAAGGGCAAACGGCGCCCCACGGAACAACCTCGCTTCGGCTTGTGCCAACCCTGAAGTTTCCTTCCCGGCCATAGGGTGGCCGCCCAAGGGGTCAAACCGCGGCGGCAAGGCGGCCATGGCCGCCACGATGGCCGCCTTGGTAGAGCCCACGTCCAACACCACCGCGGGCCCCGGATGCCATTTCGGCAACTGCGCCAGCAGTTCCACAATGGCCTGCACCGGCGTAGCCAAGACCACCACATCGGCCTGCGGAAGAATGCGCTCCGGCGCTTCGGACACTTCATCCACCACGCCGCGCGCCCGGGCTAAGGCCCGGGTGTCCGGGTCGCGCTCCACAGCCAGCAAGCGGGCGCAGCGCCCGCGCAACGCCAAAGCCAGGGAGCCGCCGATCAGCCCCAGGCCAACGATGGCCACCCGCTGCTCTTCGAGAAGGTGCGCAGCCGCCTCGGGAAAATCGGCCTCCCCGTCGTCGGCAGATGCAGCCGAGCCAAAGGGGGGCTCTTCAGTCCGCGGCCACATGGGGCACCTCGTGCAGCGCCGAACGGCCCACGGCCGCGGCGATGGCTCGCGCTTCGCGCACCAAACGGGCGAAACGCTCGGGTTTGAGGGACTGCGCGCCATCCGAGAGCGCCTCTTCTGGCCGGGGATGTACTTCCACAATCAAGCCGTCCGCGCCCGCGGCAATCCCCGCCCGGGCTACCGGCAACACATATGCCCAATGCCCCGTGCTGTGGCTGGGGTCCAAAATCACCGGCAGCGAAGTGCGCGCCTTCAAGGCGGGGATGGCGTTGATGTCGGTGGTGTTGCGCGTCGCGGTCTCGAACGTGCGAATGCCGCGCTCGCAGAGCACCACCTGCTCGTTGCCCGTGCTGAGCAGATATTCCGCGGCCAAGAGTAACTCATCCAGCGTGGCGCTCATACCCCGTTTGAGCAACACAGGCATTCCGCTGGCGCCCGCAGCCCGCAAAAGGGCGTAATTTTGCATGTTGCGCGCGCCGATTTGAAGCATATCGGCATAACGCGCTACCAACGGCACCTGTTCGGGCGCCATCACTTCCGTGACTACAGGCAGGCCGGTGGCTTCACGCGCCTCAGCCAGCAGAACCAGCCCCTCTTCACCCAAACCCTGAAAACTATAAGGCGAAGTGCGCGGCTTGAACGCGCCGCCGCGCAAAACGTGCGCACCGGCCTCTTTGACCGCCTGGGCGGTCTCCAAAACCTGACTGCGACTTTCCACCGAGCACGGCCCGGCAATGAAGACCACCTCATCTCCGCCAATGGGCACGCCGCCCACGGTGACCACCCGGCGGTCAGGGTGAAACTCCCGCGAGGCCAATTTGTAAGGGTGTGAAAGGGGAACCACCCGCGCCACGCCCGGCAAGCGGAGGAAAGTGTCGGCCTGAGCCCGCCGCGCTTCACCGATGACGCCGATGACCACCCGCTCCGCGCCCCGAGACACGTGTGGGTGGAAGCCCTGGCTTTCGATGACGCCAATGACTTGCTGCACTTCCTCTGCCGTGGCGTTGGCCTGCATCACGATCATCATGGAACACCTCCGAGGTAGTGAGGGATAGGATGTTGGGGATGTTGGAGAGATTGGAAGATTTGCCTTCTCCGCGTCTTTACGCCTGGCGTTCAAAACAAAAAAGCGAGGCCGCCTGACCTCGCTTGGACGCTGAAAATATTGCTTTCGCCTTACGCGCCACCGCCGGCCAGCGGTATCAGGCCGTTTGGGGAGGCATAATAATAAAAGGCGAAAAACGGGTTGCGCAACATGGCCTAATTGTAAGATGAAAACGCGTTTTGTCAAGGGTCGCGCGTCAAAAATAGGTTGCCAAGACCGCCAACGGGATCCGTTGCCATCCGCGTCATCGGCGGCCAATCTTTTACTCAGCCAGCACTTCCCAGCCGCGCTGCTCGGCGATGGCCTGCAGCGCGCGGTCGGGGAAAACCGCTACCGGATGGGCTGCGGCTTCCAGCAGGGCCAGGTCGGTGATGGAATCCGCGTAAGCCCAACTGTTACCCAGGTCAAAGGGGATGCCTTGACGTTTGAAATAGACACGCGCCAAGCCCAATTTTTGAGCATCCAACGCCACCGGCGGCGTCACCCGGCCCGTGTAACGCCCGTTGTGTTGCTCGAAACGGGTGCCTACCGCGTGGGGCACGCCCCAATGCTCGGCCGCCGCGGCCACAATCGGTAACGGCGCGGCCGACACCAGAGCAACCACATCGCCGGCTTCTAAATGGGCTTGCAAGCGCTGGACAACCTGCGTCCGCCAGGCGTCTCGCAAATAGACCTGCGCCACCCAGCGGCTCATCTCGGCCACCGCTTCCGTGGTTTCACCGCGCAGATACCACCCCAAATCGGCAGACCAGCGGCGGCGAAAGGCTCCTTCGGCCAGCAACCCGGCTTTCCGCAAGGCAAACAGCGGATAATGCGTCGCCAAAAAGGCACGGTGCACTCCCTGCTTGCGCCCCCGGGTTTGCCAATAAGCCATCAACCCCCGCCAGAGATGATAGGGAGGGCTCTGAATCAACGTGCCGTCGATGTCGAAAAAGACGAAGGGCATTTTGGAGAGAGAAGACACCGAAAACACAGAAGGCGGCAGGGTTGGGGTACTGAAGGATGGGGGATAAATGGCGCTTTTGGCTACTCAGATGCTTCTCCTGGCACTCTCGGTGCTCAAGAATCCGTGCCTATCCGCCATCATCCGCGTTCATCCGTGGGCTGTCTTTCAAAGGCTGAACAGTTACCATAGTTGCTTAGTTGCCTGGTTGGTCGGTGCACACCCATCTTACGCCTACTTTTGCGCGTTGTCAATACGCCAACCTATGCTATAATCGCGCTGCCAAACCACGGCAATTTTCGGCTGGAGGCTTCTTTATGTACAAAACGCATACTTGCGGCGAACTGCGCGCCGAGCACGTGGGCGAAAGCGTCACGTTAGCAGGGTGGGTGCATCGTCGACGCGACCACGGCGGCGTCACTTTTATCGATTTGCGCGACCGCTTCGGCCTGGTACAAATCGTGGCCGACAAAGCCACGCATCCCCAGGCTCACCAGGCTTTAGAAGCCGCGCGCAACGAATGGGTGCTTCAGGTCACCGGCCGGGTGCGCCGCCGACCCACGGGCGCGGAAAACCCCGATTTACCCACCGGCCAGATCGAGGTGGAAGTTTCCGCCGTGCAGGTGCTCAACCAGGCCAAGCCCACGCCGTTCACCATCAACAAAGACGACGGCGTGGACGAGCACATCCGCTTGAAATACCGCTACCTGGATTTGCGCCGCGAGACCATGCAGCACAACATCCAACTGCGGCACCGAGTGGTCAAATTTATCCGCGATTACCTGGACGAACACGGCTTTTTGGAAATCGAAACGCCGATTTTGTTCAAATCCACCCCCGAAGGTGCGCGCGACTATCTGGTCCCTTCGCGCGTCCACCCCGGCGAGTTTTACGCGCTGCCGCAGTCGCCCCAGCAACTCAAGCAATTGCTCATGGTCGCAGGCATGGAGCGTTACTTCCAAATCGCCCGTTGCTTCCGCGACGAAGACCTGCGCGGCGACCGTCAGCCGGAATTTACCCAGTTAGACCTGGAAATGTCATTCGTCGACCGCCGCGAAGACGTGATGGGTCTGATCGAGGGGCTGATGATTGGCTTGACGCGTGCAGTCGCGCCCCAGAAACGCATTCTGCAGGAGCCCTTTCCTCGTCTTTCATACCAAGAGGCCTTAGATCGCTTCGGCACCGACCACCCCGACCTGCGCTTTGGCCTGGAACTCAAAGACATCAGCGATTTAGCCGAGGGTTGCGGCTTCCGCGTGTTCGAACAGGCCGTGGCGCAGGGCGGCCAGGTGCGGGGTATCAACGCCAAAGGGCTGGGGGTGCTTTCCCGCAAGGAGGTGGACGCGCTCACCGATTTCGTGCGCCAATACGAAGCCAAAGGGCTGGCCTTTTTCTACGTGGAGGAAGGCGGCTTCCGCTCGCCGATCACCAAATTCTTTGCCCAGGAAACTTTGGAGGCCATCGCCCAACGGTTGGAAGCGGAACCCGGCGACCTGCTGCTCTTTGTGGCCGACGCCAACCCCGACGTGGTTTACGACGCGTTAGGCCGCTTGCGGGTGCACCTGGGCGACCGCTTGGGGCTGCGCGACCCCAACGTCTTGGCCTTTGCCTGGATCATCGACTTCCCGTGGGCCTTTTGGAACGAAGAAGAGAGCCGCTGGGATCCCAGCCAGCACCCTTTCACCATGCCCGTGCCGGAAGACATCCCCCTGATCGACACCGACCCCGGCAAAATGCGGGGCGCGCAGTACGACCTGGTGCTCAACAACTACGAAGTGGCCGGCGGCTCGATTCGGGTGCACGACCGTGCTCTGCAGGAAAAACTTTTCCACCTGATTGGGTTGGATATGGCCACCGCGCGGGAACGCTTTGGCCACCTTTTGGAGGCGTTCGAATACGGCGCGCCGCCCCACGGCGGCATCGCGTCGGGCATCGACCGGCTGGTGATGATTCTGGCCGACGCGCCGAACATCCGGGAGGTCATCGCCTTCCCCAAGAACCAGGCCGCCCGCGATGTGATGGCCGGCGCGCCTTCGCCTGTAGACGAAGCCCAACTGCGCGAGTTGCACATCAAAGTCGATTTGCCGCCCAAAAAGGCGTAGGCGCAGCATCGTTGCTCACCCGCGGCCAGCAAACGCTGGCCGCAGCGTTTTCATGGAGGTCGCTATGCACCCCTTAGCCGGAATTTACGCCGCGGCAGTCACGCCGCTGGACGCCGAAAACAAGCCCCTTTTGGAGCACATTCCCCCGCTGCTGGAGTTTTTGGCGCGCCGCGGCTGTCACGGTGCGCTCATCTTGGGCACCACGGGCGAGGGGCCTTCGTTTTCGCCCGCAGAGCGCCTGGCCATCATGCGAGCCGCCACCCGCGTGCGGAAAACCGTGCCCAACTTTCGCCTGCTCGCGGGCACCGGCACGCCCAGCCTCGCCGAAACCGCCGACTTGACCCGCGCGGCTTTTGACCTCGGCTACGACGGCGTGGTAGTGCTGCCGCCCTATTACTTCCGCACCGCGAGCGAGGAAGGGCTGTTCCGCTGGTTTGCCGCGCTGCTGGAAAGCGCCGTACCCGCGGACGGCGCGCTGTTCGGCTACCACATCCCGCAGGTGTCGGGGGTAGGCTTTT
>JALUDX010000188.1 GCA_027053355.1 Anaerolineales bacterium
AGGCCGACGCCGATGCCTCACCCGCGGAAGCCGACGCACCCCCCGAGGCCGACGCCGATGCCTCACCCGCGGAAGCCGACGCGTCCCCCGTTGCCGACGCCGCGCCTGCGGAAGCCGACGCGCCCCCCGAAGCCGAAGCCGCGCCTGGGGAAGCCGACGCGTCCTCCGTTGCCGGGGCCGAAACCTCGCCCGCCGCGCCTGGGGAAGATGACGCACCCCCTGAAGCCGACGCCGATGCCCCGCCCGCGGAAGCCGACGCGCCCCCCGAAGCGGAGGCCGAAACCCCGCCCGCCGCGCCTGCGGAAGACGACGCGCCCCCCGAAGCCGACGCCGATGCCCCACCTGCGGAAGCCGACGCGCCCCCCGAGGCTCCGCCCGCGGAAGACGACCTGCTCCCCTCAGCCGAAGCCCCGCCCGCGGAAGACGACCTGCTCCCCCCAGCCGAAGACCTGGCGATCGCCTTCCCCGACGCGCCGCGGCGGCGCTTGGTGGTCACCCTGGAAGCCACCGGCGACACCGTGCGCGACAAACTGCGGGTGCGCCGCGTTTACCACCACATCATGGCCTATCCCGGCGACGACCGCTTCGCTTTTTACATCCGCGAGGCCGACCGCAGTTACCTCATCGAATACCCCGAAGGCATCGCCATCGGCCGCGAACTCCTGGCTTGGCTGCAGCAGACCGTGGGCGCGGAACACGTGCGCATCGAGCCATTGGTGGTAGAATAGAACCTTCGCAGGCCGTCGTTGGCCTGACTTTACGTTGGAGGTATCGGTTCAGCCCTAAGAAGGCAAAGCCGCAGATTGCGCAGACAACAGAGGTGGAGGTGCTTTGCGTGTAACTGTTCAGCCTTTGGAAAACAGCCCACGGATGAACGCGGATGATGGCAGATAGCCGCGGATTTTGGAGCGCCGAGGGCACAGGAGAAGCACCCAAGCAACGAGGCAAAAAATATGACCCAAGTTTTACCCATTGAACGGATTGCTGTCTTGACTTCAGGGGGCGACGCGCCGGGGATGAACCCCGCCATCCGCGCGGTGGTGCGCACCGCGTTGGCCCACGATTTGGAAGTGTACGGTGTGGAGGAAGGCTACAACGGCCTGATCCACGGCGCGTTCAACCGATTAGAGGCGCGCGACGTGGGCGGTATCATGCAGCGCGGGGGCACCATGCTGATGACCGCCCGCAGCAAAGAGTTTATGACCGAGCGTGGCCAGCGCGAAGCCATCCATGAACTGAACAAACACGGCATCGACGCGTTGGTGGTCATTGGCGGCGATGGCTCGCTGCGCGGCGCGTACGCGCTTTCCCAGCAAGGCGTCCCCGTGGTGGGCATCCCGGCTTCCATCGACAACGATATTTGGGGCACCAACATGGCTATTGGCGTCGACACCGCGTTGAACACGATTTTAGACGCGGTAGACAAACTGCGGGATACCGCATCTTCCCACCAGCGGGCTTTTTTGGTCGAAACTATGGGGCGGGAATGCGGCTACCTGGCGGTGATGGCCGGCATCATCGGCGGTGCGGAAATGGTGCTCATCCCCGAAGTCCAAGTCACGCTGGACGAAATCGCCGGTGCGGTGGAAGACGCCTACCGCCGTGGCAAAACCCACGCCATCATCATCGTGGCTGAAGGTGCGGAGGTCAAGATTCAAGACCTGGCGCGCTATTTGGACGAGGCCGACGTGGGCTTCAAAACCCGCGTCACCATTTTAGGGCACATCCAGCGCGGCGGGCGACCCACCGCGTTCGACCGGTTGCTGGCCTCGCGCATGGGCGTCAAAGCGGTGGAAGCCGCGGTCAACGGCCGTTTTGGCGTGATGGTGGGCCTGCGTGGCCGGGAAATGAGCCTGGTGCCGCTGAAAGATGTCATCAGCCGACAACGCAAGGCCAACATGGAATACTTCGCCATGGTGCGCATGTTAGCCCGCTGAGTTGAGGGGCGCGGGCAATCCCCCAATCCCTCAATCCCTCAATCCCTCAATCCCCTATGCCCGAATTCTTGCACCTCCTTCCCCCTGAACAGGCTTTGCAAACCTGGCTGGCCGCGGTGACCCACCGCGTGCCTGCCGAGAGCGTGCCCTCTGCAGACGCACATGGCCGGGTGTTGGCCGCGGACGTCCGCGCGCCGCACCCCATGCCACCTTTCGATCGCGCCGCGGTGGATGGCTACGCGGTGCGGGCAGCCGACACCTACGGCGCGAGCGAAGGCCTGCCTGCGTATCTCGCGGTGGTCGGCGAAGTGCCCATGGGCGCGGCCGCGGCCTTCACCATGGGCCGGGGGCAGGCCGCGCTGATTCACACCGGCGGGATGCTGCCCCCCGGCGCGGACGCGGTGGTGATGGTGGAATACACCCAACAGGCGCGCGCGGACGAGGTCGAAGTGCTCAAGCCCGTGGCCGTGGGCGAAAACGTGCTGCTGGAAGGCGAAGACGTAGCCGCCGGCGCGGTGGTGTTCCCCGCGGGGCGGCGGCTGCGGGCTGCGGAAATCGGCGGCCTGATGGCCTTGGGCGTGCTGGAAGTGGCCGTCGCGCGGCGGCCGGTGGTGGGCATCTTGGCCACTGGCGACGAAGTGGTGCCGCCACAGGCCGAACCGGCGCCAGGCCAGGTGCGCGACGTCAATACCTACACCCTGGGCGCGGAAGTGCGCCGTGCTGGCGGCGTGCCGCGGGCGTATGGCATCATCCCCGACCGCGCCGAAGCCTTGGCCGACGCGGCAGCCCAGGCGCTGACCGAATGCGACCTGGTGGTGGTGACGGCTGGCTCCTCGGCCAGCACCCGCGACATGACCGCCGACGTGCTCGACGGCCTGGGCGCGCCTGGCGTGCTCGTCCACGGGGTGAACACCAAGCCCGGCCGCCCGACCATTCTGGCCGTGGCCGACGGCAAGCCGGTGGTGGGGCTGCCCGGCAACCCGGTCAGCGCGCTGGTGAACGTGGGCTTGTTCGTGCTGCCGGTGATGGCGCGGCTGGAAGGCGAAACCCCGCGCCCCCGCCCCTTGCTCCCCGCGCGGGTGACCGTGAACTTGCCTTCGGCTTCTGGCCGCGAGGACTGGTGGCCCGTGCGCCTGCGCCCCACGGCCGCGGGCTGGGAGGCCGAGCCGATTTTCTACAAAAGCAACCTGATCTTTGCCCTCGCCCGCGCGGACGGGCTGCTCAAAGTCCCGGCCGACGCCACCGGCATCGCGGCGGGCGAATGGGCTGAAGTGCGTCTCTTTTGATTTCCCCTGACCATGGATACCTGACACCCTATGTCCATCTACCTCCACGACATCCCTTTAGACGAAGCCCGCCGCCGTTTCGACGAAGCCCTGGGCGAAGCCGGGTTGGGCGGCGTGTTGGGCGCGGAAACCCTGCCGCTGGACGACCGCGCGGTGGGGCGGGTGCTGGCCGAGCCGGTGTGGGCGCGCATTTCTTCGCCCCACTACCACGCGGCCGCCATGGACGGCTTTGCCCTGCAGGCCGAGGCGACTTTCGGCGCGCAACCCGCGTCGCCTGTGACGCTGCTTTACGGCGACCGCGTGCAATATGTGGATACCGGCGACCCGGTGCCGGGGTGGGCCAACGCAGTGGTGCCCATCGAACAGGTCGAGCCTCTCGACGCTGCAGGCAAGGTGGAAACCGAGCATCCGCGGCAGCCCCACGCTATCCGCTTGCGGCAGGCCGCGCGGCCCTGGCAGCACATCCGCCCCTTGGGCGAAGACATCGTCGCCACTTCGTTGGTGCTGCCCGCGGGGCACGTGCTGCGGCCGGTGGATCTGGGCGCGATTGCCGCCTGCGGGCACACCGAAGTGACCGTGGCCCGGCGCCCCAAAGTGGCGATTTTGCCCACCGGCACCGAACTGGTGCCCATCGGCACCGACCCTCAGCCCGGCGACATTCTGGAATTCAACTCGGTGGTGCTGGCCGCACAGGTGCGGCAGTGGGGCGGCGAGCCGACCCGCTTCCCCATCAGCGTGGACGATTTCGACCTCATCCGCAGCCGGGTGGCCGAGGCCGCCCGGGCGCACGACCTGGTGCTGCTCAACGCGGGCTCTTCTGCCGGGTCGGAAGACTTTTCAGCCCGGGTGGTGGAAAGCCTGGGCACGCTGTTGGTGCATGGCATCGCGGTGCGGCCGGGGCATCCGGTGATTTTGGGCCTCTTGCAGGTGGAAGGACGCGCGGTGCCTGTGATTGGCGTGCCGGGGTACCCGGCCTCGGCCGCACTGACCGGCGAGATTTTCGTCGAGCCGCTACTGGCGCGCTGGTTGGGCCGCGCACCGCATCGCCCGCCGGTGTTGAAGGCGCACCTGACCCGCAAACTGGCCTCGCCCGCGGGCGACGACGATTACGTGCGGGTGGCCGTGGGCAAGGTGGGCGAACGCTGGCTGGCCGCGCCGCTGGCACGGGGCGCGGGGGTGCTCACCTCCCTGGTGCGCGCGGATGGCATCGTGGTGGTGCCGCGCGGCCTGCAGGGCTACGATGCAGGCGCGGCGGTGGACGTGCGCCTTTACCGCCAACCCCACGAACTGGAAAGCACCATCTTTGCCATCGGTTCGCACGACGTGATTCTGGATCTGCTGGCGCAGTTCCTCAGCGCCCACGACCGCCGTTTGGCTTCGGCGCACGTGGGCAGCCTGGGCGGGCTGGTGGCGTTGCGTCGCGGTGAAGCCCACTTCGCCGGCAGCCATCTGCTCGACCCCGATAGCGGCGAGTACAACCTGGCTTACATTCGCCGCTACCTGCCCGGCGTGCCCGTGGTGGTGTTGGGGTTGGTGGAAAGGGAGCAGGGGCTGATGGTGTTGCCCGGCAACCCCAAGAGCATCCGCAGCCTGGAAGACCTGGCCCGGGAGGACGTGACGTTCGTCAACCGCCAGCGCGGGGCGGGCACTCGGGTGTTGCTCGATTATCACCTGCAGCGGCTGGGTCTCGCGCCTGAGCAGGTGAGCGGCTATGCCCAAGAGGAATTTACTCACCTGAGCGTGGCAGCCGCAGTAGCCACGGGGCGTGCGGATTGCGGCCTGGGCATTCCCGCCGCGGCGCAGGCGTTGGGTTTGGATTTTGTGCCCTTGTTCCGAGAGCGGTATGATTTGGTGATCCCCCGTGAGCACGCCGAAAGCCCCCTGTTGGCGCCGCTGTTTGCCGTGTTGGCCGACGAAGCGTTCCGGGCGGCGGTGATGCGTTTGCCGGGCTATGACCTGGGCCCCATGGGCAAGGTGATCGCGACGTTGCCTTGAGGTAGGCTGGGCGCGGGCCGCCCGCTAAAACGAACGAAATGGCAGACCGACCCCTTTTCCCCAGCAGGGGGCAAAGGGGCAATGCCTTGCAAAACGTTGGCTAAAGGAGGAATCTCATGCCCCTGGAAGCAGGCCTGCAGGCTCCCGATTTTGTTTTGCCCGATGAGACGGGCCGCGAGCACCGGTTGTCGGATTACCGCGGCCGGGTGGTGGTGTTGTATTTTTACCCCAAAGACAATACCCCCGGCTGCACGCGCGAGGCGTTGGGCTTCAAGGAAGCCGCGGACGCGTACCGGGCGGCCGGGGTGGTCGTTTTGGGCGTCAGCCCCGATACGGTGGAGCGCCATGCGCGGTTCAAGGCCAAGCACGACCTGCCGTTTACGCTGCTGGCCGACCCGGAGCACCGGGTTTGCGAGTTGTACGATGTTTGGAAGGAAAAGAAGAACTTTGGCCGCACTTATTTCGGGGTGGTGCGCACCACGTACGTGATCGACCGGGAGGGGCGAATTGCGAAAGTTTACAAGCGGGTCAAAGTCGACGGGCACAGTGAGCAGGTGCTGGCCGACATCGAGGCGTTGGGGTTGACAAAAGAAGGCGGTTTCGCATAGCCTGACGGCAGAAGAGGTTATTCCTGCGAATCGAAACCACTGCGGCCGGCATCTTGCTCGGAGGGTTCGTCGCGGCCTTCGAGGCCTTCGCGGAAGGCGCGGATGCTGCGGCCCAATTCGTGAGAGACCTTGGTAATCCGCCCCACGCCGAAGAGCAACAAGACGATCACTAAGACGACCAGAAGTTCACCCAGTCCAAATTCCATCACGGCCTCCTTGGGAGGGGAAGGGATGTTGCGGTTTGGCGAGCCACGGGGCTTGCCTGTGGGGGGATTATACCAGAGGTGGGTGGGAAGCCTGCTGCCACGAGAGGGGCGCGCGCTGTTTGGCGTTTGGGCCGTGCCGCAGCGTCGAGCAGGTCACGCGCCGCGTGAACCCCGCAGGGCCATGCCCCGCCAGGGTTCACGCGCTTGGTGTTTCCCCTTTTTACAGGCCGTAGATTTCGCCGTATTTGGCCCACAAATAGCGCATGTAGGGCTCGGGATCGATGCCGGTGCCTACCACCCGCTGTACCAGTTCTTGCGGTTCGAACTTGGCCCCGTGACGATGGACATGCGCTCTCAGCCAGTCCAGCAGTTCGCCAAACTCGCCGCGGCGAATCTGCGCTTCCAGGTCGGGGATGTCTTCTTCCATCTTTTGCCACCATTGCGCGGAAATCAGGTTGCCCAGCGCGTAGGTCGAAAAGTAGCCGATAGAACCCATTGACCAGTGGATATCCTGAAGCACCCCTTCCGCATCGTTGGATGGCGCCACCCCTAAGTATTCTTTCATCTTCGCCCGCCACACTTCGGGGAGGTCTTTCACCGCGATCGTGCCTTCCAGCAGGCCGATTTCCAGTTCCAACCGCAACATGATGTGCAGGTTGTAGGTGGCTTCGTCGGCTTCGGTGCGGATGAGGGAAGGGCTGACGCGGTTGATGCCGCGATAGAACGTTTCCAGGTCGACGTTCCCCAATTGGGTGGGGAAAGTGTCCTGCAGGCGGGGGTAAAAGTGTTCCCAGAAGGCGCGCGAGCGCCCGACCAGGTTCTCCCAAAGGCGAGATTGCGATTCGTGGATGGCCAGCGACGCGCCGTGGCCCAAAGGGGTGCGCTCCAGTTCGGGGGCTACACCCAGTTCGTAGAGGGCGTGGCCGCACTCGTGCATGGTGCCAAACAGCCCGGTGCCCAAAAAGTCGGGCTCGATGCGGGTGGTGATGCGCACGTCGTCGACGCTAAAGGCCGTGGTGAAGGGGTGGGCGGATTTGTCTTGACGGCCGCGCGCCCAATCGAAGCCAAAGGCCGTGATCACTTCGACCCCGAAATCCCACTGTTTTTGGACGTCGAAGGGTTGGTGGAGGAAGCGGTCGTCGGGCTGGGGGCGCTGGGCAATGGCCTGCACCAGGGCTACCTGTTGGGGGCGCAGGGCGTTGAAAATGCGCTGCACGTCGGCGGTTTTCAGGCCGGGTTCGAAGTCGTCGAGCAAGGGGTCGTAAATGTGGTCGTAAGGGGCAAAAAATTCGGCGTATTGTTTTTTGAGGGCCACGATGCGGGCCAGGTGCGGCTCGAAGAGGCCAAAATCGGCTTTGGCCTTGGCCTCGCGCCAGGCCATCAAGGCTTCGGAGGTCACCCGGCTTTCTTCGGCCACGAAGTCGGCGGGAACTTTGGTGTTTTTTTCGTATTCTCGGCGGGTAACTTTGACCAAACGGGCTTCGTCTGAGTCGGGGTTCCATTGGGCAGCGAGCGGCGCCAGGTCGTCCAGCAGGCGGCCAATTTCCTCGTCTGTGGCTTTGATGTGGGCTAAACGACTGATGGTGCTCAACTGCTGGCCGCGCGCGGCGGCGCCGCGCGGGGGCATATACGTTTCCTGGTCCCAACTAAGCACGGCGGCAGCCATGTGCAAATCCCACACTTCACTTACCAAATCTTTGAGGCGTTTCAGTTTTGCTTCTGGGGTCATGATGGGCTCCTAAACC
>JALUDX010000189.1 GCA_027053355.1 Anaerolineales bacterium
ATTGTGACAAACGACAAGGATTTTGGAGAGAAGATTTATCGGGAGGGATACTCGCACCACGGCGTGATCCTTCTCCGGCTTGAAGATGAACGGACGGCGAATAAGATAGCCGTGTTACGGCGGTTGTTGCGGGGGTATAGCAAGCGTCTGACAGGACAATTCGTGGTGGTCACGGAAAATAAAGTGCGTTTCGCCCGCGTTGGGTAGGGGCTTAGCCCTCCAAAGGAGCATCCTCGCCAAAAATAATCTCGCGCACCTGGGGCGTCAGGCCTTCCGGCGTGTATTCCCCGCGCTTGATGGCCTCGGCCACCAACACGCACGCCGGGTCGCTGGCTAAGTAGTCGCCGAAGACGCCGTAGGCCCGCCCGCGCTGGCCGCCGCACACTTCGCGGTAAGGGCATGTGCGGCAGGGGCCTTTGAGTTTGTCGGGGTCGCGCAGGTCGCGGAACAAGGGGGCGTTGCGGTACACCTCCACCACATTATCCTTGCGCACATTGCCCGCCGCAATGGGCAGGAAGCCCGAGGGCATGATTTCGCCCAGGTGGGAGATGAACAGGAAGCCGTTGCCGTCGTTCACGCCCTTGGTGGGGCGGTTGAGGCCGTCGGCGTACTGGAAGCCCGCGCCCTGGAAGGTGATGGGCTTGCCCTCGCCCACCTCGGCTTTGCGGCGCTCAATGCTCACCCGGCGGTACATCGGCGCTGCGGTGGCCTTGATGTCAAAGGGGGCTTCCTTGGAAAGGTCGTACAGCCAGTGGAACACCCGCTCGTGTTCCTGCGCCGAAATCATCCACTGCGCCTGCGCCCGCCCTGTGGGCACCAAGAAGAACACCGACCATTGCACTGCGCCAACCTCTTCAATAAAGGGCACCATGTCGGGCAGCAAGTCCACATTGAACTTGGTCACGGTGGTGTTGACCTGCACGCTCAGCCCCACCTCGTGGGCGTTGTGCAAGATGTTCATGGTGCGCTGCCAGGAACCCGCCACGCCGCGGAAGTCGTCGTGCACCGCGGGCGTTGGCGCGTCCAGGCTGAGGGCAATGCGGCGGATACCGGCTTCCTTGGCCTTGCGCAGCCGCTTGACCGTGGGCAGCGCCGTAGCCGTGGGGGTCAGGGAGCAGCGCAGGCCCTTTTCGGTGGCGTAGGCGATGAGGTCGAACAGGTCGGGGCGCATCATGGGGTCGCCGCCGGTGAAGATGAGGATGGGATGGCCGAATCCGACCATCTGGTCAATCAGGCGGAACCCCTCCTCGGTGGTGAGTTCCAGAGGGTGGCGCTGGGGCTGGGCATTGGCGCGGCAATGCTTGCAGGCATAGGCGCAGGCATGGGTGATTTCCCAGGCAATGGTGAAGGGGGCTTTGTTGAAATCCACCTCGCCGTAGCGGCGATCGTGGGTGCGCCGCTCCTGGGCGGCTTCGGGGGAGAGGTTGGCGTAGGGGTCAGATGCGTTCATGGTTGCTCCATAGGATGGTAAAATTCAAAAGCGAGGAGGTGCAAGATGCAAATCTCCGTCAAGGAAATTCAGGAAGCCATCACGGCGCTTTCGCCGGAGGAACTCTCCCGCTTCCGCCGCTGGTTTGAGGAGTTTGATGCCCAGCGGTGGGATGAGGAGTTTGAGCGCGATGCGCGTGCTGGGCGGCTGGACAAAATCGCGGAAGAGGCCTTGCAAGCCTATCGGGCGGGGGATGTCAGGGAACTATGAGGCACTTTGCCAGCCCTTCCTTTTGGGAACGCTATGAGCGTTTGCCTAAGAAGATACGCAGCCTTGCCGATAAAAACTTCCAACTGCTGAAAACGAACCCACGGCATCCTTCGCTCCACTTGAAGCAAGTAGGGCGGTATTGGTCTGTTCGCATTGGCCGATACTATCGCGCCTTGGGGGTTGAGGTGCCTGAAGGAATCCTCTGGTTCTGGATTGGCACCCATGCCGAATACGACGACATGCTCCGAAACGCCTAAATCGCCAATCCTAAATCGCCAATCCTAAATCGCTAATCCGAGGCCAACCACCGCGCCGCATCTTTGGCGTGGTAGGTCAAGATCAAATCCGCGCCGGCGCGCTTGATGGCGGTCAGGGCTTCCAGCACCACCCGGC
>JALUDX010000190.1 GCA_027053355.1 Anaerolineales bacterium
TCGCTCAAATCGTCCGCGGGAATGCCCAACCCCTGCAGCAAATTGCGGATGCTGTTCCAGTGCACCCGCTCCCACGCGGTGGGGCTGGAATTGGCGTTGTGGGGCGCGAGGAGGACGTTGTCCATCTGCTTGAGGGGGCTGTCGGCGGGCAGCGGCTCTTCTTCGAACACGTCTAACGCCGCGCCACGGATGCTGCCGCTTTGCAGGGCTGCGATGAGCGCCTGCTCGTCCACCACTGGGCCGCGAGCGGTGTTGATAAGCACCGCGGTGGGCTTCATCAGCGCTAAGGCCTCACGGTTGATGAGGTGGTAACTGGTGGGGTTGAGGTCGCAGTTCAGGCTGACGAAGTCGGCTTCCCGCAGCAGGCGCTCTAAGGGCACCATCTCCACGCCGTATTCGGTGAGGAAGACGTGGTCGACTGCCACGATGTCGTTGCCTAACAGGCGCATCCCGAAAGCGCGGGCGCGGCGCAGCACCGCCTTGCCCACGTCGCCCACGCCGATGACGCCCAAAGTCGCTTCGCTGAGGGCAAAGCCGTTGATTTTCTCCCAGCGGCCGGCCTTCATGTGCGCGTCCATCCACGGGATGTTGCGGGCAAAGGCCAGCATGTAGCCCAACACGCTGTCGGCCACGGGAATGGTGAAGGCGTTGGGCGTGCGACCGACCACGATGCCCAGGCGGTCGGCGGTTTCCTTATCAATGGAATCAATGCCGGTGCCCCATTTGGAAATCACCTTCAGCCGCGGCGCGCAGGCTTCCAGCACCCGGGCCGTGTAGCGGTCGTCGCCGCAAATCGTGCCGTCGAACTGCCCCGCGTAGCGCAGCAGGTCGTCTTCTTCCATACGCTCGTTCACCTCGGGCACAATCACTTCCAGCCCGTAATGGGCGAACACCGGGCGAAAGCGCTCGAGGAAGGGAATCATGTAGGGGGCGGTGAGCAGAATCGTAGGCATAGGGGCTCCGTTTCGCAACTCGCAACGCAACTATTCAGCCTTCAGAAAACAGCCCGCGGATGAACGCGGATGATTACGGATAGACGCGGATTCCAAGGCGCCAAAGTCGCCAAGATGACGCCAACAGCCGCATCCCGTTTCCCGCCTCCCTATTTTCTGTGCCTTCTCTGTGTCTTCTGTGGTTTTCTTTCTGCGTAATCCGTCGTTTCTCTTGGAGGCTGAACAGTCACCTTGCAATTCTTTCACGCCGCGCTCAGCCTGCGGCGCATCAGGAATTCGGCAATCTCGAAATCCAACGGCTCGTCGATATCCCACGCTTCTTCGGCGGGAATTTCGAAGAGAAAAGGCCGCTGGCCGATGCGGTTGCGGCGGGTTTCCAGCAGGCGGCGGGTGAAGATGTAGAGGCAGGAATTTTCCTCGTAAATGGGCGGCAGATCTTGCGTGCGCAGCAGGATGGCGGGGTTGTGGTTGACCGGACGGGCTAAGGCATCCCACAGGCGGGTTTGCAGGCGGGTGACGCCAAAGAGGGAATCGTAGGCCGGGGTGTTGGCGAGGAAGGTTTGCACCGCGCGGCGCACGGTTTCTGCCCGCAGCAGCGGGTTGGTGCTGTGGGTTTGCAGGTAGAAGTCGGCTTCCACCTGCGCGGTGTCGTGCAGCAGCACCTCGTTCATGGGAATGCGGCCGTCGCGCAGGTGCTCCGGGCGTTCCAGCACCTGCACGTGGGGGTAATTTTCCCGCAGGCCGGCCATGATGGCGGGGCTGTCGGTGTCCACCACCACGCGGGCAATTTCGGGCACCGCGAGCAGGGTCTCTACGATCCAGGCATAGAGGGGCTTCCCGGCCAAGGGGCGGTAATTCTTGCCCGGCACCCGCTCGGAATGGTGGCGCATGGGCACCAGCGCGACCACGACGGCGCGGCGAAGGGACGGGGAAGAAGACATGCTGCGTACCTCTCGAAGTTGGGCTGCACGGCGCTTACATCTTATCACAAGGGGGAAGGGGTTACCTGGTTGCCTGGTTGCCTGGTTGCCTGGTTGGATGAAGGGCTCTTTGGCGCGGGTTGGGCGTCATCTCTGCGCTTGACGTCCAAAAAATCCGCGGGCCTCCGTAACTGTTCAGTCTGGGGGAAATAGGCCGCGGATGAACGCGGATCATTACGGATAGCCGCGGATTTAAGCGTGTCGTAGGGCAGGATACCAATCCCGCCCAGCCCAAGGGAGGCGAGACAGTGTGCGGCCAACAAAGGCGCGCAACGCAAAGTGAGATTCTGTGTTTTCTGAGCCTTCTCTGTGTCTTCTGTGTTTTTCTTTCTGCGTCATTGAGATTTCTCTTTTGTTTGCGTTGAACAGTTACGGACATCCGCTTTCATCCGCGGCAAATTTCCCGAGGCCGGATAGGGACGCGCCCTGCGCAAACCCCAGACGCGCTCAGCCCCCGGCGTTTCGGGGGCTGAAGGGGGCAGGCGCGGTCATTCTTCCTCGAAGGGCACGCCCAACGACGCGGGGGGCACCACCTGCATCCAGCGCAGCACCTTGCTGATTGCCCGCCGCGCATCGGGCGGCAACCCGGCCAAGGTGCGTTCGACCCACTCCGCGTTGCCGATATTGACCAGCAAAAGGGTCAAAATCATCAAGGGGAAGGGGGCTACCTGCAGCACTTGCGAGGGCACGTTGGGCAGGTAAGGCTGCAGCACCAGCCCCAACCACTGCAACAAGGCGAAGAGATACGCCCCCGCCGCACCGCGCACCGGGTCCCAGCCGCCAAAGATGGTCAAAGCCAGGGCAATCCAGCCGATGCCGTCCAGGCCCGAGATGGTGCCCTTCCACCCGGCCTTGACGCTGAGGGAATAAGTCGGCCCGGCGAGGCCGACCAACGCGCCGCCCAGCGCGGTGTAGAGGTAGCGCAATTTGTTGACCGCCGCCCCACGGGCATAAGCCGCCGCCGGGCGCTCGCCAATGGCCTGCAGGGTCAGCCCCGGCCGGGTGCGAAACACCCACCACCAAGCCAACCCGATGAGCACAAAACTGAAATAGGTCAGGAGGTCGTGGTTGAAAAACAAAGGCCCAACCACCGGAATTTTACTCAGCACAGGGATGGGCAAATGCTGCACCCGCGGCCCTTGCCGCCCCATGTAGGGGTTCCCCAAGAAATACGCGAGGTCGCGTGCCATCAAGGTCAACACAAACCCCACCGCCACCTGCGACTGTTTCAACGCGATGCTGGAATAAGCCACCAGCAAAGCCACCGCGGCGCCAATCAACATGCCCATGGCAAACCCCAACACGATGCTCTGGGTGCTCACCGCCACCGCGAAGGAACTCATCGCGGCCAGCAAAATCGTGCCGTTGACCGAAAGATTGATCACCCCGGCGCGCTCGGTCAACGTTTCGCCGATGGTCGCGAACACCACCGGCGCGGCCGCAAAGAGCACACCGGCCAGGCCGATCAACAAATCGTGGCTACTCATGTTCCGCCTCCTGGGGGTGGCGGTGCGCCCAACGCTGCCGTACCCCGCTCATCAGCAGGAAGGAAAGCACCAGCGCGCCCTGCAACACACCCGACAGCGAGGAGTCGAGTTTGAGCACAATGGGCAGTTGGATGCTGCCGATGTTCAGTGCGGCAAAAAACAGCGTCACCGGCGCAGCCCACGCAGGCTGGAAGTTGATGAGCATGGAGACCATCAGCCCCAACCAGCCGTAGCCGCTGGAAATCGCGGGAATCAGCCGGTGATACACCGCGGTGACCTGCACCGCGCCCGCCAACCCGGCAAACAGCCCCGAGAGCAAAAAGGCGCTCATCAAATAGCGGGTGGTGGGGATGCCAAGCAGATAAGCCGCGCGGGGGTTCTTCCCCACGGCTTTGAGTTTGAGGCCAAAATAAGTGCCCGAGAGCAGAAAATACACCATGCCAATGCTCACCAGGCCCAAGAGCAACGCCCACAAACTCAAGCGGCTCTGGCCCAACGTGGGCAGCCAAAGTTGCTGGGGGAAAGGTTCGGTGCCGCTCATAGAGCCGATGCCGGGGCGCTTCCAGGGGCCAAAAATGAGCCAGAGGATGAGCGCCACGGCCACGAAATCCAACCCCAGGCCGCCGAAAATCTCGTTCACGCCGCCATACACTTTGAGCACCCCGGCGAGGGTAGCCCAGAGTGCACCGCCGATCGCGCCCGCGGCAATGGCCAAAAAGAGAATCACCGCCGGCGAAAGGGTGCTGTGTTGCAGCACCCGCAGCACCCAGGTGGTGAAAATTGCGCCCAACACGATCTGCCCCTCGATGCCGATGTTCCACAATCCCGCGGCAAAGGTCATCAGCAGCCCCGAGGTGGCCAGCAGCAGGGGCACCCAGGCTACGGCTACGTCGGCGATTTTCGTCCAGGAACCAAACGCGCCCTTGAGAATGTACCAATAGGCGGCCACCGGGGAAGCGCCGGCCATCAGCAGCACCGCGGAGGTGAACAGCAGCGCCACCAGAATCGCCAACAGCACGAAGAGCAGGCTTTGCGTCCAGCGGGAGGTGATCATGGCGTCGCCTCCTGGACAGGCTGAAAGCCGCGGCCGCCGATGAGTTGCCCCAAGTGCTCCACGTCGGTCTCTTGCGCGGGGATCGGCTCAGAAACCTGGCCGCTAAAGAAGACCAAAATGCGGTCACTGTAATGCAAAATTTCCTCCAGGTCAGACGACATGAAAAAGATGGCCGTGCGTTCTTCCCGACAACGGCGTTTGAGGGTGTCCCAAACCCAGATAGCCGATTCCATATCCAGGCCGCGGGTGGGGTGTTCCATCAGCAGCAAGCGCAGGCCAGGCCGCAGCAAGGCCAACAGCGCGCGCTGCTGGTTCCCGCCCGAAAGGGATTCAATGGGCGAGTGGGGGCGCCCCCGGATGCTGAAGGTTTGAATACGCTCGTGGGTGCGTTGCAGCGCAGCCTGGCGGTCGATGATCAGCCCCTTTTGCTCCCCGGCTAAAATCATGTGCTCTAACAGGGTGAGGGTGGGCACCAGGCCCTCTTCCAGCCGCGCCGCGGGCACGTACGCCACCCCCCGCCGCATGAATTCGTGGTAGGACTTGCCCGTGAGGTTGTGGCCGTCGATCCAAATTTCGCCGTCCACCGGGCGCACCAGCCCCGCGCAAGCCCGCAGCAGATGCCGCTGGCCGCTGCCTTCCATCCCGGCCAGGCCGATCACTTCCCCCTCGCGCACGGTCAGGTCGACGCCCTGAATGCGGACGCGGACGTCTTCCACGGCCAGGTTTTTGATTTCCAGCACCGGCTTGCCCAACGCGGTGTTCACCCGTTCGCCCTTGCTCACTGCTTTGCCGAACATCATGCGCACCAGTTGATCCAGGTCGTAAGGCGGGAAGGCCTCACCCACCAGACGCCCGGCCCGCAGCACCGCGACCCGGTCGCAAAGCATTTCGACTTCTTCTAGTTTGTGGGTGACAAAAATCACGGTTTTGCCTTCCGCAGCCAGGCGACGCAGCGCGGCAAAGAGTTTCTCTTTTTGTTGCGCGCTGATGCCGGTGGTAGGCTCGTCGAAAATCAGCGCCTTCGCACCCAACCACAGCAGGCGCACAATTTCCAATTGCTGGCGCTCGCCCACGGTGAGCGAGCCGACGTACGCGTCAGGGTCGAGGGAAAAGCCAAACTGCGCGGCCAGGTCGAGCAGAGCCTGCCGGGCTTCGGCGCGGGGCAGGCCCAACCCCTTGGGGTAGCCGACCATGAAGTTGTCCAGCACTTTCATGGGCGGGAAATCCAAAGGGTCCTGATGCAACATGCCGATGCCCAGACGCAAGGCGTCGGCCGGGGAATGGATGGTCACGGGCTGACCATCGAGCAAAATTTCTCCCGCATCGGGGTGGAAATAGCCGGAAAGCACCTTCATCAAGGTGCTTTTGCCGGCGCCGTTTTCCCCCAACAGGCCCTGGATGGCGCCCGAAGGGATGGTGAGGGTGATGTCATCGTTGGCGTGAACAGGGCCGAAGGTTTTGTGAATATGGCGGAGTTGAATTTCCATAAGGCTGCCTGAGGGGAAGGGGAACCGCAGGGGGAAGGGGTTACGGTTGTGGTTCGCGCCTTGGCCAGCCGCAGGCGGCCAGCGTTTGGCGGGTGCAAGCAGGGGGAAGCGCGATCGCCGCGCTTCCCCCTGCCCTAAGAAGCAGAGCGGTTATTGCTTCGGTACGCTTTGGCCCTCCATGCCTTCCAGCAGTTGCGGCAGGTACCAGATCTGCTGGTCGGTGGCTTTTTCGCCGTCTTTCAAGTAGAGGGTGCCGTCTTGCAGTTTGAGCGGGCCAACCCACAGGTTGAGGCCGTTGGCCAATTCGTCGATGAAGTTGGTGACCGCGTCAGAGGCCTCGTCATTGAGGGCTTTGCCCATCTTGAAGCCCACAGGCGAGGTGTCGGGGTTGTTGATGTCCTTCCAGTCGGGGCCGGCCCAGATGAACGTGCTCTTCCACTGGCCGTCTTTAGCGCTTTGGATCAGTTTCAGATACAGCGGCCCCCAGTTGAAGTAAGGCACGCCCAAGCAGACATCGGGGGCTTCTTCGCAGGCTTCCGCGTAGTCATAAGGCACCGCGAAAACGGTCTTCCCCTGGTCGTGGAACTTCTTGGCCTCCACTAAGGCTTCAGTGGTGTCGATGCCCGAAAGCACCGCGTCGTAGCCGCTGTTGAAGAACTCGTCCGCGACCTGGGTGGGGTCAGAGGTCACGCCGGGGATGTTGAACCAAAAGCCGATCCAGGTGACTTTGAATTTCAGGTCTTTGGGGTCTTTGTTGCGGTAGTGCTCCCAGCAATACTTGGCGCCGAGGTAAGCCGAAGAAGCCAGGCGTCGCGTTTCGTCGTTGATGAGGGGCCCCAGGTAGCCAATCTGGCCGGTTTGGGTGCTCATGGCCGCAGCGCAACCGGCGATCATCTTGCCGTAAATCATCTTGCCCATCACGTTGGACAAATTGGGGATGTTCTGATAATCCTTCCCCTCTTTCCAGGCGCTATCGCCCGAAGCGTGGATGACGTAGATATCGGGGTGTTTGCGGGCGAATTCCAGCGCCGCGTCTTTCATGTCGTCGGAGTTGAAGATGACGAGTTTGGCACCTTTGGAGACCAGGTCTTCGGCCACTTGCACCGCGGTGGTGCCGGGGCGGTCGGCCGGGTTGACCTTGTCTACGTACAGCATCTCAGCCCCCATCTTTTGCGCGGCATACTGCGCGGCATCGTAGTGCGCCTGGCTCCAACCGTGGTCGTTGTAAGGGCCAACCAGCAAAATAGCGAACTTGAACGGCTTGGCCTGCGGTTGGGCTGCAGGCGTGGCGGGCGCTTTTTTGCCACAGCCAGCCAGGGCTATAGCCGCCAGCAGCAACAGGGTTGCTAAAAGCCACCAGTAGCGTTTCATTTTTGCTCCTCCTTGGGAAGGGCGTGAACAGCGGACGAACGAGAAGACCGAAAACAGGGTTGTTTTTGCGACGCACCTCCTGCACCAAAAAGAATAGGAACAACCTCTCTAATTGTACTCAAAAACAGGGAGAAAGCAAATTTTTCTGAGGGTACGGGAAAAATAAGGCGTGGGGGCTCTGGGGAATGGGGGCAAAGGGGGCTGGTTGCCTGGTTACTTGGTTGCCTTTCTTGGCGCCTTGCCCCTATCCACCCTGCAGCCTTTTGCCCTTGGCAGGGTTTTTCAATATTCTAACCTTTGCTATTTGCCCTCACCCCGCCCCCCTTTTGTTC
>JALUDX010000191.1 GCA_027053355.1 Anaerolineales bacterium
GCGTGCAAGGTCGCCAGCAGGGCGCGCAGGCGCTCGGGGGCGATTTGCTCCGCGTAGTCTAAGATGTAAAGGGTGGGGCGCGGGGGCGTGAACCACGCTTCGGCGGCGGGGTTGAGATGGGCGGGGTCGGTGCCGCCCCGCAGGGGCTCCGAGGGCAGGAAAAAGGCTTCCCAGCCTTCGGCGCTCAGGGCGGCGGCGGTCTCCACCGCCAGGCGGGTTTTGCCCATGCCGCCGGGCCCGGTGACCACGCGCAGGCCGGCGCGGGCAGGGGCTTCCGCCAACGCCTTCGCCCATGTTTTCAGGGCATCCCGCTCGCGCTCGCGGCCCACGAAGGGCACCAGGCGCACCGGGGCTTTGAGCGCGGTGAGGGGGATGTCGTGGCGCTCGCCGACCACAAGGGCGCTCTTGGGGCGGGGCTGGAGCGCGGGGGTGAGCCGCCACCAGCGGGGGAGGCGCTCTACCAGAGCAATCAGGCGCTGCAGGGCCTCGTGCTGCTGGCGGAAGAGGATGTCGCGCGCCGCATCGCGGAAGGCCGGGACGCTCCAGACGGCATCAAGGACGCGCGCCGCGTACAGGCGGGCGGCTTCGGCGGCGGCTTCGGCGTCTTGCTCGCCGTAGATGGCAGTGAATTGGCGCGTCAGTTCGGCGTGCAGGGCGGCGGGGTCGCCCGCGGCGAGGGCGGCGTGCAGCGCGGCTTCAAAGGCGGACAGGTTGTGGATGGGCAGTTGGAGGACCGCGTCGGCCAGGTCACCCCAGCCGCGGCCGCGGGCGTCGGCGCGGAAGGCATTATCCGCCTTCTCAAGGGCTTCCTGCAGGGCTTGCCGCGCCCGGCGCGCGTCCAAGCGGTCGGCGGCGGCTTTCACGGCGTCGGCGGCTACTTCACCGCCAGGCACGCCCGCCGCGCCTAAGGCTTTGAGGAGGAGGGTGAGGGTGGAGCGGAGGTCTTTTTTAGTGAAAGTGGACATGGGAAGTGAAGAGATGCCCGGTGCCCGGTACCCAGTGCCCGGTGCCCGGTACCTTGTGAGTAGTGGACAATAGTAAACGGTGCTCAGTGGATAGCGTGGGGCAACGGCGTAACAACCCAACGACCCAACGACTCAACGACGCAACGACGTAACGACCAAACACCCCAACGATTCACGCCTTCAGTTTAGCATAATTTTGGTGTGGGCGAAAGGGGGACGCGGCATGACTTCATCTATGACCCCGGCCACTGGCGCCCGTGACCAACCGGCGGGATAATTGTGTCACCAAAAGGGAACTGCAGATTCCGCAGAGAAAAAATCCACAGAAGACACAGAAACACCACAGAAAACACAGAAATTTTCTTTGCGTCCTTTGCACTTCTTTGCGCCTCTGCGTTACCTTCTTGGCGTCCTTAACGCTAATCTTGGCGTCCTTTGCTTCCTTGGCGTCTTGGCGTTAACCCTTTGGCGTCCTTGGCATTTGAAACCGCAGATTCCGCAGAAAAAAATCGTAATTACCTACCCAGAAGCGCCGCGGATAGCCCTGTGCCTGTAAAAGTGCTCACACAGAGACCACCGGAGGCACGGAAAGTATTTCACTTCGCAAGCGCTTTTTGGAGTGCAGTGCCTTGGCACCGCTTTGTTGGAGATTTCCAAATTGTTGCGACAATAACCGCGCGAGCCCACGGCCCCCTCTCCTCTCCCCCTAGGAGAGGAGAGGGGGTGGACGCCGCTGGGCGGCGTCCGGGGGAGTGGTGAGGGCGCTAAGCCAATGGGCTTTTTACGCCCTCACCCCCGGCCCCTCTCCCAGAGGGAGAGGGGAGACCGGCCCAGGCCATAGCCTCGGATTGCCGTAACAATTTATCAAAGTGCAAGAAAGCGGCCCTTCGGTGCACTTCTGCGTAATCTGCGGTTCCAAATAGGTGTCAACCTATGCACAGCATCCCAAGGACCTGCCATGACCCAACAGCATCTCCTCCTCACCCACAATCTGCACAAGCGCTTTGGCCACGTGCACGCGGTGCGGGGCGTTACTTTCCACATCGCGGCGGGCGAAATCTACAGCCTGCTCGGCCCCAACGGCGCGGGTAAGACCACCACCATCGGCCTGTTGACCA
>JALUDX010000192.1 GCA_027053355.1 Anaerolineales bacterium
GGGGAATAAAAGGGGGGCGGGGTGAGGGTAAGATAGAGAATCATGTGATGAGATTTGTCAGTCAACCAGGGCTGAACAGTTACGTTTAACAAAGCAACCAGGCCGCCCCGCGGGGAGCGGCCTGGTCGGATAGCATCGGTGGGGGCGGTGGTTATTCTTTGTCCACGTTGAACTTCATCTGCGCCCACATTTTGTACATCTGCCAGCGCATGTTGACGTCTTCTTGGGCTTTGGACAGCAATTCTTCTGCCCGGTCGGGCATGGAGCGCAGCAGCATGGTGTAGCGGGTTTCGTTGTACACGTATTCGTGCAGCGGAATCTTCGGGTCCCGGGAATCCAGTTGCAGCGGGTTCTTGCCCTGCTTGATGCGCCGCGGGTCGAAGCGGATGAGCGGCCAGTAGCCGGAGTTGACGGCTTTCTTTTGCTGGTCGAAGCCGTAGCGCAGGTCGTAGCCGTGGGCGATGCAGTGGGAGTAGGCGATGATCAGCGAGGGGCCGGGGTAAGATTCGGCCTCTAAGAAGGCTTTGGTGGTGTGGGCGTCGTTGGCGCCCATGGCGACCCGCGCCACGTAGACGTTGCCGTAGGTCATGGCCATCATGGCCAGGTCTTTCTTGGGCAGGGGTTTGCCGGCTGCGGCAAATTTGGCTACCGCCCCGCGCGGGGTGGCTTTGGACATTTGCCCGCCGGTGTTGGAATAGACCTCGGTATCGAGCACCAAGATGTTGACATCGCGGCCCGAGGCCAAGACGTGATCCAGACCGCCGTAGCCGATGTCGTAAGCCCAGCCGTCGCCGCCGATGATCCATACGCTGCGTTTGACCAGGGCATCGGCCACGTGCAGCAGGTCGCGCACTTTGGGGGTCTGCTTCATGGCTTCCAGGCGCTTCTTCAGTTCCGCCACCCGCTCACGCTGGGCGTGGATGCCTTCTTCAGTGCTCTGGTCGGCTTCCAAGATGGCTTGCGCCAGGTCTTCGCCGATTTGGGAGGCCATCATCTCGACCAGTTCCAGCGCGTATTCCCGCTGCTTGTCGATGGCCACCCGCATCCCTAAGCCGAATTCCGCGTTGTCTTCGAAGAGGGAGTTGGACCAGGCCGGGCCGCGGCCGTCTTTGCCGTAGGCCCACGGCGTGGTGGGCAGGTTGCCGCCGTAGATGGAGGAGCAGCCCGTCGCGTTGGCCACGACCATGCGGTCGCCAAAGAGGCGGGTGAGCAGCGAGAGGTAGGGGGTTTCGCCGCAGCCCGCGCACGCGCCCGAGAACTCGAAGAGCGGCTCCAGCAGTTGCACGTCTTTGACCACGTTGAACTTGAGTTCCTTGCGCGGCGGTTCGGGCAGGTCGAGGAAGAATTCCCAGTTTTCGCGCTCTTGCTCGCGCAGCGGCGGCTGCGGGCGCATGTTGATGGCCTTGCGGCTGGGGTCTTTCTTGTCTACCGCGGGGCAGGCTTCGACGCACAGGCCGCAGCCGGTGCAGTCTTCGGGTGAAACCTGGATGGTGTAAGCCATGCCCTTGAATTGCCGCCATTTGGCGTCCATGTGTTTGAACGTGGGCGGCGCGTCTTCCAGCAGCGCGGGGTCGTACACCTTGGCGCGGATGACCGCGTGGGGGCAGGCCATCACGCACTTGCCGCACTGGATGCACAAGTCGGTCTCCCAGACCGGGATTTCCAGCGCGATGTTGCGCTTTTCCCACTTGGTGGTGCCGCTGGGGTAAGTGCCGTCCGCAGGCAACACGCTGGTGGGCAGGCTGTCGCCTTCCCCGGCGATCATCTTGGCGGTGACCTTTTGCACGAATTCCGGCGCTTCGGGCGGCACCGGTGGGCGCATGTCGATGGTAGAAGTCACCTTGTCGGGCACTTTCACTTCGTGCAGGTGCGCCAGCGCGGCGTCGACCGCGGCGTAGTTCTTCTTCACGATCTCTTCGCCTTTGCGGCCGTAGGTCTTTTTGATGGCTTCTTTGATTTTGGCAATGGCCTCGTCGCGCGGCAACACGCCGCTGATGGCGAAGAACGCGGTCTGCAAAATGGTGTTGATGCGGCCGCCCATGCCGGTTTCGCGCGCCACTTTGTAACCGTCGATCACGAAGAAGCGCAGTTTCTTGTCGATGATTTCTTGCTGGATGGTGCGCGGCAGTTTGTCCCACACTTCGTCGGGGCCGTAGGGGCTGTTGAGCAAGAAGGTGGCGCCGGGCTGGGCCAGTTTAAGCACGTTGATACGTTCCAGGAACGAGAATTGGTGGCAGGCTACGAAGTTGGCCGTGCTGATGAGGTAGGTGGAACGGATGGGGTCGGGCCCGAAGCGCAGGTGCGAGGTGGTCATTGACCCCGACTTGCGGGAGTCGTAAACGAAGTAGCCCTGCGCCCAGTTGTCGGTTTCGGTGCCGATGATTTTGATGCTGTTCTTGTTGGCGCCCACGGTGCCGTCGGAGCCCAGGCCGTAGAACACCGCGCGCGTGGTGCGCGGGTCTTCGGTGGAGAACGAGGGGTCGTAGTCGATGCTGGTGTGGGTCAGGTCGTCGTAGATGCCCACGGTGAAATGGTTTTTGGGCTCGGGTTTCGCCATTTCATCGAAGAGGCCTTTGATCATCGCGGGGGTGAATTCCTTGGAAGAGAGGCCGTACCGGCCGCCGATGACGCGCGGGCGGTCGAGGAAGGGGGATTCGCCGCGGGCGTAGGCTTCTTCGATGGCGGTGACCACGTCCAAATACAGGGGCTCGCCAGCGCTGCCCGGCTCTTTGGTGCGGTCTAAAGCGGCAATCACTTTCACGGTCTTGGGCAGCGCGTTGAGGAAGTGTTCTACCGAGAAGGGGCGGTAGAGGCGCACCTTGAGCACGCCCACCTTTTCGCCCATTTTGCTGGTCATGTATTCCACGGTTTCGTGGGCTGCGTCTGCGCCGGAGCCCATCAGGACGATGACCCGTTCCGCATCGGGCGCGCCCACATACTGGAACAGTTCGTACCGCCGCCCCACGATGCGCTCGAATTTGTCCATCGCCTTTTGGACGATGGCGGGCGTGGCCAAGTAGTAGGGGTTGACGGTTTCGCGCGCCTGGAAGAAGACGTCGGGGTTTTGTGCGGTGCCGCGGATGAAGGGCTTTTCGGGGTTGAGGGCGCGCTCGCGATGGGCACGCACCAACTCGTCGTCGATCATGGCGCGGATATCTTCGGGCAATAATTGCTCGATTTTGCGAATCTCGTGGGAGGTGCGGAAACCGTCGAGGATGTGCAGGAAGGGCACGCGCGCTTCTAAGGTGGCGGCGTGGGCGATGAGCGCCAGGTCTTGGGCTTCTTGCGGGTTGGCCGAGAAGAGCATGGCAAAGCCGGTGGCGCGGGCGGCCATCACGTCGCTGTGGTCGCCGAAAATCGAGAGCGCCTGCGCGGCCACCGAGCGGGCGGCGATGTGGAACACCGCGGCGGTCAGTTCGCCGGCGATTTTGTACATGTTGGGCAGCATTAGCAGCAAGCCTTGCGAAGCCGTAAACGTGGTGGTGAGCGCACCGGCTTGCAAGGAGCCATGCACTGCGCCCGAAGCGCCGCCTTCGCTCTGCATCTCGATCACCTGGGGAACGCTGCCCCAGATGTTAGGGCGCTTTTCGGCAGCCCAGAGATCGGCCAATTCGCCCATGGGCGAAGCCGGGGTGATCGGGTAGATGGCAACGACTTCGCTCGCCTGATAAGCCACGTGCGTGGTGGCCTCGTTACCATCCACTGTTACAAAGGGTCGTTTAGCCATGACGTGCCTCCTTGATAAGGGAAAAATGACCGTAATTGTTCAGCCTTTGGAAAACAGCCCGCGGACGAACGCGGAGGATTACGAAGAGACGCGGATTTTGGGACGCCAGGGTCGCCAAGATGACGCTAAGGTTGCCCCGTGAGGCGGGACGCCGTCCCGCCCTACAACAACGCCTTCGTTCTCAGGTGCATTTCTGTGTTCTCGGTACCCTCTCTGTGTCTTCTGTGGTTTTCTGGCTGTTCCTTTAGCCGGGCGGTTACACAAAGAATATCTTACCACACTCACCCCCAGATGCGAGTGACGTTTATCATTTGAGGTTACGAGCAAATTGCCCGCGAGGGGTTTGTAGGGTCACAGCGCCGCTGCGCCCCTACAATCATGGGTGTAAGCGCGGCGTTTTCGTAGGGGCGCACGGCCGTGGGGGAGAGGCGCGCCTCGCCCCTACCCACCGTGCAACCTTCTGTGTTTTCTGTGGCGCTTCTGTGCTTTCTGTGGTTTTCCTGCGCCATTCCCCAAAAACCGTGGTTCATGGGGGTATTGGCGCTTCAGCGTCGCTTTCCAAGGGGGCGAGGCACGCCTCGCCCCTACCCGCCATGCAGCCTTCTGTATTTTCTGTGGCGTTTCTGTGCCTTCTGTGGTTTTCCTGCGCCATTCCCCAAAAACCGTGGTTCATGGGGGCATTGGCGCTTCAGCGCCGCTTTCCAAGGGGGCGAGGCACGCCTCGCCCCTACCCACCGTGCAACCTTGTATGTTTCCTCGCGTCGCTCCCAAACGCCGCGGGAGGCGTAGGGTCACAGCGCCGCTGCGCCCCTACGATCGTGGGTGTAAGCGTGACGTTTTCGTAGGGGCGCACGGCCGTGGGGGCGAGGCACGCCTCGCCCCTACCCACCGTGCCGCCTTCTGTGTTTTCTGTGGCGTTTCTGTGCCTTCTGTGGTTTTCCTGCGCCATTCCCCAAAAACCGTGGTTCATGGGGGCATTGGCGCTTCAGCGCCGCTTTCCAAGGGGGCGAGGCACGCCTCGCCCCTACCCACCGTGCAACCTTGTATGTTTCCTCGCGTCGCTCCCAAACGCCGCGGGAGGCGTAGGGTCACAGCGCCGCTGCGCCCCTACGATCGTGGGTGTAAGCGTGACGTTTTCGTAGGGGCGCACGGCCGTGGGGGCGAGGCACGCCTCGCCCCTACCCACCGTGCCGCCTTCTGTGTTTTCTGTGGCGTTTCTGTGCCTTCTGTGGTTTTCCTGCGCCATTCCCCAAAAACCGTGGTTCATGGGGGCATTGGCGCTTCAGCGCCGCTTTCCAAGGGGGCGAGGCACGCCTCGCCCCTACCCACCGTGCCGCCTTCTGTGTTTTCTGTGGCGTTTCTGTGCCTTCTGTGTTTCCCTGCGCTGCTCCCAAACACCGCGGGGGTTGGTTGGGTGCGCGGCGATTTGTGGTTTACCCCCGGCTGCGGCGCTTTTTGCGCCGTTTGTTGGGATGGGCGGTGGCGTAGTAGGGCGGCGCGGTGATGAGGAAGACACGGCTCAGCCGCGGATCCAACATTCTGCTGCGCAAGCGGGCGTCGATTTCCTCCAATTGCAGCGCGGTGGTCATCACCGTGGGCAGTTCGGCGTTGTAGCGGTGGTTGAGCAACTGGTAGAGTTTCTCTTGCGCCCAGGGCGTGGCTGCCTGGGTGCCCAGGTCGTCCAAGATGAGCAACGGCGCGGTGCGGATTTCCTCGAAGCGGCGGTCGTAGGTGGTGGTGCTGTGGGGGCTGAAGGTGGCGCGCAGGTGGTCGAGCAGGTCGGGCACCACTACGAACAGCGGCGGCAGGCCGATGCCGGCGCGGTAGTTGGCAATGGCCGCGGCCAAGTGGGTCTTGCCGTTGCCGTAAGGGCCGACGAACACCAGCCACCCTTCTGGCCGCTCGGCAAAGGCCCGGGCCGCCTCAAAGGCCTTGCGCAGGCTTTCCACGTCTTCCTTGGGCAGACCTTCGTTTTCGCGCAGGCTGAAATTGCCGAACGTGAATTTTGCCATCAGGTGCAAGGCCGAGAGTTCCGAGCCGCCGGTGGCGTCCATGGGGCGGCGGTAGTCGGGCGCGCGGATGGTCGCTACGGTCACCAGGCTGGGGTCTTGCAGCCGCGAGCGCAGGCGGGGCTCGATTTCAGCCAACGAAAGGTTGGTGGTGAGCACCGTGGGCAGGCGGTTGATGTAGCGGAAGTTGAGGATCTGAAAGAGTTTCTCCCGCGCCCAGGGCGTGGCGCTTTGGGTACCGAAATCGTCCAAAATCAGCAAGGGAGTTTCGCGAATTTCGTTGAATCGGGTCTCGAACGAGCCTGCAGGGTCGTTGTAAGCAAAGCGCAGGGCGTCCAGCAGGTCGGGCACGGTGAGGAAGAGGGCGGGCTGCCCGCGACGCACCACCTCGTGGGCGATGGCCGCGGCTAAGTGGGTCTTGCCGCAGCCGTAGCCTCCCATGAGCAGCAGCCAGCCCTGGGGCGCGGCCGCGAACTGCCGCGCCAGGTTGTAGGCCTGTTCTAACGAGTCGGCCTCTTGGGGGCTGATGCCCAGACGGCCGCGCGGCTCGAACGTTTCGAAAGTGAGGTGCGCCAGTTCGCCTAAGTGACTGAAAGCAAAGAGCCGTTTGCGCCGCTGGTTTTCCACTTCCTCTTGGCGGCAGACACAGGGTACCATTTTGCCGAAGAGGGGGTGGCCGACGGGCACGTCGAACTGAATGTAGCCCAGGCCATGGCAGACCGGGCATTGAGGGTCGCCCGAGCCGGGGCGCGGGTTTTTACTCGTAGAAGTCGGCGAACCGGTCTTGCCGATATCGGCGGCGATCCGCTTCAGAATCTCCTCCAGCGGTTCGGTCATCGCGTCCCTCGCTTTGCCAGCGTTGCAAAATGGCCTCCACGTAGCGCCAGCGGCGGACGTTGTGGGCCGCGGCGATGCGGAAGGCTTCTTGAATCCAGGGGTAAGGGTAGGTGGCTTCGGCCTCTTCCAATTGTTCGGCGATGAGGGGGGTGAGGGGGCCGATGTGTTCTTCGTATAGCCGGTAGATGTTGGGGCGTTCCAGATAGAGGTGCACCGGGTGGGCCAGGTCGCCGGTAGGCCGCCAGTGGCCGCTGCGCAGCGCGTCGGCTGCCGCCCGCCCCTTGGGGCTGTTGAGGAAGTAGAGCGCGGTTTCCCCTGCGGAAGTGGGCGCCGCCGCGCTCAGCAGCACCCCCCGCGCCACCGCGCGGGCCAGCGCGCGGCGCAACGCGTCCGCGGCGTCTTCCCCTTCCTGCCGCGGCAGACCGGCCATGAAGCCTTCGTCGTCCAAAAAGTCGTGTTCGGTCAGGTAGCGGATGTCGGCTTCTTGCTGGCTCAGCAGCCAAAACGCGTAAAGTATCACCTTCATCTCGCCCAAGTCGTCGACCTGGGGGAGGATTTGGGTGAAAAAAGGGGCTGGTACCGAAACCAGCCGCACTTTGCCGGGGGGGAAGCCAGAAAAAGCGCTATCCATCATGATGCTGGGTCAGGGGAAAGAATTTCGCTGCGCCTGATTGGGGCAATTGTCCAGCCACAGGGGAATAGGCTGCGGATGACACGGACGGCCACAGATACACACAGGTTTTAGGTCGCCAAGAAACGAAGGTGAGTGTTGTGTTATTCAGTGTTTTTCGCTCCTGATTGACTGACAAAACTTTGTCCTGTGGTGTGATTGCTCAACACAACATCAATCGCGCGCCCGCTCGTTGTTTCTTTGGCCGATAATCTCATCGCGTCAGGCCAAGGCTTCTCAAAAACCTTGCTTTTCATGCCCTCTCCTCTCCCCCAAAGCCGCCCCCTTCGACTTCGCTCAGGGCAGCCTTCGACTTCGCTCAGGGCAGCCTTCGACTTCGCTCAGGGCAGCCTTCGACTTCGCTCAGGGCAGCCTTCGACTTCGCTCAGGGCGGCGGCTTTC
>JALUDX010000193.1 GCA_027053355.1 Anaerolineales bacterium
GTAGGGGCGAACGGCCGTTCGCCCCTACCTACCGTGCAACCTTCTGTGTTTTCTGTGTGGTTTCCTCGCACCGCGCCCAAAAGCTGCGGAGGCTTCGCGGGGGCGCGGCACCGCGCGCCAAAGAGGGCGAGGCACGCCTCGCCCCTACCCGACGACCTTCTGTGTTTTCGGTGGTCTTTCTGTGTCTTCTGTGGTTTTCCCGCTCTGCCCCAAAAACGCGCGGGCTTTCGTAGGGGCGAACGGCCGTTCGCCCCTACCTACCGTGCAACCTTCTGTGTTTTCTGTGGTTTCCTCGCACCGCGCCCAAAAACGCGCGGGCTTTCGTAGGGGCGCGCAGCACGCCCTACGCCGCCTCTGGGGATGCCCGCCGCGCGGCCACTAACGCCACGATGAGGTAGAGCACGGCCAACACCACCAGCGTAAACTTTACGGTCGCACATCCCCAAGCCAAGCGAGGCCAAAGCGGGTCTTGCGCGCCCCATAGCAGGCGGATGAGTGCAAAGTTTTCTACGGCGTCGAACCCCGCGGCCACCAGCGCGCCCCAGCCCAAGCGCCGCCCCCAGCGGGCTACGCGCCCGCGCCGCCGCGCCGCCACCCGCCAGCACCCCCAAGCAAGGGTAAGCCCATACAGGCTCAAAAACAGATAATCCAGCCCCAGGCTCAGCGCGGCGGCCACCTGTTGTCGCGGCCCCCACGACGCCAAAATGGCCTGCGCGCGAGCCGGTGTACCGGCCAACTCGAAAGAAACAATGCCCGCCGGCGCTGCCGGGGTGTGCAAAGGCTGATCCAGCACGCTAATCGCGGCAAACACCAACAAAGTCAGACCCAGCAAAACCCAAAACACTTGCCGTTTTTGCCAACCATCGCTCATCGGAAACCTCTTTTTGTGGGGGTTGGTTACTTGGCGCTTGGTTACTCAGGGGCTTCTCCTGGCGCCTTCGGCGCCCTACGATCCGCGTCTATCCGTCATCATCCGCGCTCATCCGTGGGCTGTTTTCCAGTTACAGCATAACACAAAAAGCCCCGCTTTGCGGTAGAATAGCCCAATAACCGGCCTCTGAGGCCAAAACCCATCCCGAAGGTTTGAAGATGAACGGAGCCATTGCCGCCAGCCACCCGCAAACCGTCGCCGCGGGGAAAGAAATTCTGCAAGCCGGGGGGAACGCCGTAGACGCAGCCGTGGCCGCGGCCTTCGCCTCTTTCGTCGCCGAGCCCGTGCTGACCAGCATCGGCGGCAGCGGCGTCGCGGTGGTGTACGACCCGCAGCGCAACGCGGCGGCGTATTACGACTTTTTCAGCACCATGCCCTCCGGCGAGATGACCCCCAACGCTGATTTTCAAAAAATCACCGTAGATTTTGGCGCGACCACTCAAGATTTTTACATCGGCCGGGCCAGTGTCGCGGTGCCCGGCGCGGTGGCAGGGCTGTGCCTGCTGGCCGAACGGCAGGGCACCTTGCCGCTGGAGGCCATCTTAGCCCCGGCCGTGCGCTTAGCCCACGAGGGCAGCCGTTTCACCCCTTTCATGGCCGACACACTAAGGCTGCTGGCGCCCATTTTCACCCACACCCCCGAAATCGCGGCCGTTTTTGCGCCCCAAGGGCGTTTGTTGGCCGCGGGCGACACCTTCCGCCTGCCGCCTTTGGCCGCGCTGTTGGAAGAAATCGCCGCTCAGGGCAGCGCCGCGTTTTACCGCGGTCGGGCGGCCGAAGCCTTCCTCGCCGACCAGCAGGCCCACGGCGGGCTGGTGCAGCCCCGCGACCTGGCCGACTACGCCGCGCGCCCCGCCGAGCCCCTGGGGGTGCGCTACCGCGATGTGGAAGTGCTGCTGCCGGGCTACCCTTCCAGCGGCGGCGTGCTGGTGGCTTTTGCCCTCCGCCTCCTGGAACGAACGCCCCTTCGGCAGACCGACTTCCTTTCCGCCGAGCATCTTGCGGCGTTAGTGGAAGTGATGCGCCTGGCCAACTTGGCGCGCGCCGACCTGCAATGGGACGAAGCCACCGCCGCGCAGGCCGCGCGGGCGTTCCTCGCCGATGAGCACGTGGCCGCCTACGCCGAGCGGCTGGGAGCGCCGTCGCCCTCCCGCCCCGCCCGCGGCGTGGGTAACACCACCCACATCAGCGTCACCGACGCGCACGGCATGACCGTGAGCCTGACCACCACCGCCGGCGAAGCCGCGGGGTATCTGATTCCCGAAACCGGCGTCATCCCCAACAACATGTTAGGCGAAATCAACTTACACCCCAATGGCTTCCACCGCTTGCCGCCGGGGCGGCGCTTGCCCACCATGATGACCCCTGCCATCGTGCTGCGCGACGGCCGCCCGGTGTTTGCCGTGGGCAGCGGCGGGAGCACCCGCATTCGCTCCGCGGTGTTGCAGGTGCTTTCGCACATCATAGATTTCGGGGTCACCCCGCGGCAGGCCGTAGAAGCCCCGCGCGTGCATTACGAAGACGGCGTGGTGCAGGTGGAAGGGGGGATGCCCGAAGCCGCGATTGCAAGTTTGCGGCAGCGCGGCTATCGGCTGAACGTCTGGCAGGCGCGGAGCATGTATTTCGGCGGTGCCAACGCGGTGGCTTGGCGGGCAGGCCGCGCCGAAGCCGCAGGCGACCCCCGCCGCGGCGGCGTCACCGCGGTGGGGTGAAGCAGAAAGGAAGTAACTGTTCAGCCTCGAAGAGACACTACGGATGGCGCAGATAGAAAACCACAGAAGACACGGAAAGCGGGAAGTCAAAGCGTGATCCGGGATGCGGGAAGAGGTGGGGGGCTAAAGGGTTGGGTGGCTGGTTGCTCAGTTACTCATACTCAGGCGCCTCTCCTGGTGCCTCGGCGCCTACAAATCCGTGTCCATCCGCCATCATCCGCGGGCTATTCCCAAAAAGCCGAACCGTTACGACCGCCCGCGCCGCCCCTCCCTTGTCTTCCTTTGGCCGTGGGCCCTTGAAGCCCAGGCCGTTTGAGAAGGTGTCATCATGCTGCTAGCGTTTCTCCAATCTTTGCGGCCCCGGCAGTGGACGAAAAACGCGTTCGTGTTCGCTGCCCTGGTCTTCGACCGGCAACTGACCCACCCTCACGCGGTGGTGCGGGCTACTGCGGGCGCGCTTTTGTTTTGCTTTCTCTCGGGGGTGGTGTATCTGATCAACGACATCGCCGACCGCCAGGCCGACCGCGAACACCCGCGTAAACGTCACCGGCCGATTGCCAGCGGCCGATTGACCGTGCGGGTTGCCGCGGTGGGCGCTGCTGCGCTGTTTGTGCTCACCATGGCCGCCGCGTGGTGGCTTTCGGTAGGGTTTGCCGCGGTGGCGCTCACTTACTTCCTCATCAACCTGCTCTATTCCTTCTTCTTCAAACACGTGCCGATCATTGACGTCTTGTTCATCGCCGCGGGCTTTGTATTGCGGGTACAGGCCGGCGTGGTCTTGGTGCACGTAGAACGATTTTCGCCCTGGCTGTACGTGGTCACCACGCTGCTGGCGCTGTTCATTGGCTTTGGCAAACGCCGCGCCGAACTTTCGCTGTTGGCGCAGGGCGCGGGCCAACATCGCCGCGTGCTCGACGGGTACACCCTTCCTTTTTTAGACCAACTCATCACCATCACCTCTACCGCCACCATCATGGCTTATAGCCTTTACACCTTTTCCGCGCCCAAACTGCCTTCCAACCATGTGATGATGCTCACCGTGCCCTTTGTGGTGTATGGCATTTTTCGGTATTTGTATCTGGTGCAAGTAGAAAACTTGGGCGGCGCGCCCGAAGAAGCGTTGTTGACCGACCGGCCGTTGCAGGCGTCGTTGGTGCTGTGGGGCGCGTCGGTGCTGCTGATTTTTTATCTTTTCTAAAAGGAAGGGGCTATGCCCGCGATAACGGCCAAAGCGCCGGGCAAGATCATCCTGTTGGGCGAGCACGCGGTGGTGTATGGGCAGCCGGCGTTGGCGGTGCCGGTGTTTGCCGTGCAGGCGCAGGCCGTGGTGTCGGCCGCGCCCGATTTGCCCCGGGGCGAAGTGCGCCTGACCGCGGCGGCCATCGGGCTGCAAGACGTCTCGTGGCAGGCTCTGCCGCCCGACACGCCCCTGCGGCGCACCGTGGCTTTGACCGCGCAGGCGCTGGAACTAAGCCAGCCGCCTGCCGTGCGGGTGTGGATCCACTCCGACATTCCGGTGGCCGCGGGGCTGGGCAGCGGCGCTGCGGTCACTGTAGCGTTGGTGCGGGCGCTGAGCGCCTTCTGGGGGCATCCGCTGCCCGACGAGCAGGTCAACGCGCTGGCCTACGAAGTGGAAAAACTGCATCACGGCACGCCATCGGGCATCGACAACACCGTGGTGACCTATGCCCGGCCGGTATATTTCGTGCGCAGGCAGCCGCCGCAGCCCTTTAGGCTCGGTGCGCCCCTCACCCTCGTGATTGCGGATACCGGCGTGCCCGCGCCCACAGCCGAAACCGTGGCCGATGTGCGGCGGGCTGCAGAAGCCGCGCCCGCGGCGTATCAGGCCCTGTTTGCCCGCATCGGGCAGTTGGTCGAACAGGCGCGGGAGCACATCGCCCAGGGCAACGTGGCCGAGTTGGGCCCCCTGCTCAACGCCAACCACGCGCTCTTGCAGCAGATGGGCGTTTCCTGCCCGGCGCTGGAACGGCTGGTGCAAGCCGCGCGGGCTGCAGGGGCGCTGGGCGCTAAACTGTCGGGCGGCGGTCGCGGGGGCAACATGATCGCCTTAGCCCCGCCGCAAGCGCCTCAGGCCGCGGCGGCCATCGCCAGCGCGCTGCAACGCGCCGGCGCGGCGCGCGTGCTGGTCACCGCAGTGCGGTAAACCACCATGCCCCGCCCCACCCTGCTCTGCTTGCATGGCTTTTTGGGCTTTGCCACCGATTGGCAGCCGGTGCAACAACACCTGAAGGAATGGGGGAACTGCCTGACGCCCGATCTCCCCGGCCATGGCGCTACGCCCTTGCTGCCGGGGCAGCAATCGTACGCCTCGTGGACGGCCTGGTTGGCCCAATGGCTGCAAGCGCGCACCACCGAGCGGGTGATTTTAGTGGGCTACTCCTTGGGCGGGCGGGTGGCCTTGGCCTTTGCCGCGGCCTATCCTCAGCGCGTGCAGGCTTTGGCGCTCCTTTCGGCCCACCCGGGGCTGGAATCACCCTCCGCGCGAGCCCAGCGGGCGCGCGCCGACGCCCAGCGGGCAGCGCAAATTCGGCAACAAGGGTTGCGTTCCTTTTTGGAAAGATGGTATCGCCTGCCGTTGTTCGCGTTAGAGGGGCAGCCAGAGGTTCGGGCAGCCCTGGTGGCTTCTCGGCAACGACAGGACCCCGCGGCTATGGCGCGGGTCGTCGAAGAAATGAGCCCCGGCCGCCAGCCCCCCCTGTGGGGGGCATTAGCCGCGTTACAGGTCCCTTTGCTTTACTTGGCCGGTGCGCGCGACGGGAAATACCGGCGCGTGGCCGCGCGAGTGGCCCAGCACGTGCCTGGCGGGCGAGTGTGCATTCTCTCGGGCGTGGGACACATGGTTTTATGGCAAGCAGGAGGGCAAGTGGGCGAAAATCTCAAAAAATGGCTTGACTTTTCATAAAAAAGCGGGTAATATCGCAACAGCATTGCAATTGCATTGCGGTTGCATATTTATTTAATTGCAGTGCCCGTAACAACGCATAAAGGCGGGCGAAGAAGTTTTTTCTCTTTCATTCCTGGTGTAGGAGGGCATTATGCAGCCCAAATTAAAGCAGGCTTATCAACTCATTGCACGAGGAGCGAGAGGTACGCTCGTTTTCCTCATCTTGGCGGCCTTGGTGGGTCCCTTCTTGCAAGTGGCAAGGGTGCAAGCCGCGCCGCCCATTTTGCAGGAATTTTACGTCCCCCTATCAGAAGCCGGCATCTGGAACGCGATGAGGATCGTTTTGGACGACCCCATCCCCTTCGAACCGCCATTGCACAGCGCCCTTTCTATCGTGGCAACCGGCGACCATACCGTGATTTACTACGATCACTGGGAAGATGGGTACGAAAGCACGTTGTACGCGCCTACCCAAGGCACCACGTTGGTGTTTGGCGATGGCAACCCCCACAACGGCGACGCGTCGGATGTATGCAGCCGTTGCTCGGGAGACGTGGTCAACGCGGGCGCGGTGTTGGTGTTGCGGAGCGATATCGAGATCCCGCGCGACGCTTCCAAAATTAGATATGACGCCAAAGATCGCATCGGTGCAACCCGAGGGATCATCCTTACCCGCTCTGAGTGGCCACAGATGCCCGGCGGCGCGGTGGCGGGGGCTGCCCCGTTCTATGATACGACCCAATACGGGCAGGCTTTTGATGTTCCCGTTGGGGAAAATTTGGCAGACGCATCCTTAGACGTGTTTGAATATGCAGAGATTCACGTCCAGGCCCAAGAAAACGGCACCAGTTGCCAACTCACAAGATACCAAGGGGGCACCACCGGCTTTGCAATAAACCAAGGTGAGATTCACGTCCAACCCCACGTTCAAGCAGGCGACCGGCTTATCTGTAACAAGAAAGTGCAAGTGCATTTGATTACTGGTGATGTGAATTCAGGGGTGGCAATGCGGTGGTTCGTCTTATTCCCCACCGTAAGTTGGAGCCACGATTATTACGCGCCGGTGGGCACGCCCAGCGATAAGAACTTCGCGGCTGTTTGGCTGTACAACCCTAACGACACATCGATTACGGTGCATTATGAGTCGTTGAATGGTAGCAGCGCGGTAGAGGTGCCTTCGCGCCAAGCCCTTTCGGTGATCATGCCAGAGGGTTCAGGGGCGCATTTCTACACTGACGGATCGCCGTTTGCTGCCGTTGGGGTGATGGATCAGCCTATTCCTAATCAAACACCCAGGCCGGGCGAAAAACCCGGCATGGGGTATGACTGGGGGTATTCCTTGATGCCGGCTGGGCGGTTGTCTTCTTCCGCAACGGTGGGGTTTGGCGTAGGGTCCATTAGTGACCCTCTCACAGAAGACTACAACCCTGTATGGGCCATGCTTACCCACACCAGCGGGACCGCTCGTCTCTACGTAGATTATGACGGCGACCCAACCACAGGCCCCAAGATAGACCCCAACGGCCAACACTACGACGTGGACTATGACCTGGCGCCCTATCAGTTTGTCAAAATTTACGATCGGACAGACAACGACCAGACAGGGATGCACCTCTATACCATTGACAAGCAAATCCACATTGCTGCCGCCTGGGGCGAGGATCCGACCACAGCGGTCTACAACTTGCCGGCTTTGGACGTAGGCACAGAGGTGTTCTCTTCGCCTTATGCGCTGCTCGATAAAAGCGCCAGAGTTGTCAATGACCTTGACGGCGACGGCGAGGCAGATCCCGGCGAAACGCTGGAATACGAAATTACGGTACACAACTTTGGTGGCACTTCACTTTACGATGTGAACATTTTAGATAGCATACCTGAACACACCACTTACGTGCCAGGGAGCACTGTTGTTAACGGCAACCCGTTGCCTGACGATGCCCCGCCTCATACGCCCTTCCCGTTGGACGAAAGCGGCTATACCCACACGGCGATCCCGGCTGGTGGTCAAGTGGCAGTTACCTTCCAGGTGAAACTTGACCTCTTCCCACCGCCTTATGACGCGGTGCGCAACGTGGCTTTTGCAGAAGGGCAAAGCGCCATCGTGGTCACCAATGTTCCCAGCGTGGACCTGGCGGTTACAAAAGACGACGGTGTGATCGACTACTCTCCGGGCAGAGACCTCACTTACAAAATCGTAGTCGAGAACAAAGGGCCTTCTGACGCTATGAACGCGGTGGTCACCGACGTCCAACCACCTCAAATCAATCGCTGGACGTGGATCTGCGCAAGCACCACAGGCGGCGCTTCGGGGTGCGATGGTGTAACCGACAGCTTGGACGATTTCCGAGACGAGGTCAACTTGCCTGCAAATAGCAGCATCACTTATATCGTCAAAGCCCACGTCAATGACAACGCCAGCGGGCGGTTGGAGAACACCGTGCGGGTTGACCCGCCGCCTACCAAGGTCGAGCGCGACCTCACCAACAACGTGGACAACGATGTGGACGTTTACAACCCCTATCTGCCGGGCACAGGCTTCACGCCGGGCAAAGTCACCCTGCTGCCACCGCAAATGGTGCGCTACGAGGCGCTGAAATCGGCCATGCGGTTGGAAATCCCCAAATTGGGCGTGAGTATACCCGTCGTAGGGGTGCCGCAAGAAGGCCAGGGCTGGAACCTGACCTGGCTGGCAGATAACGCAGGCTGGTTGGAAGGAACGGCTTACCCGACGTGGGAAGGCAATACCGTCCTCACCGGCCACGTTTACCTGGCCAATGGCCAGCCAGGGCCTTTTGCCCGGTTGAGCAGCCTGCGTTGGGGCGACCAGATCATCCTTCACGCTCATGGTCAACGGTACGTTTACGAGGTACGGGTGGTGAAACGCGTCCACCCCTGGGATACTTCGGTACTCGGCCACAAGAACCGTGACTGGCTCACCCTCCTCACTTGCGCTGGTTACAATGAGCAAACGCATTCGTATCGCTGGCGCGTGGCTGTGCAAGCGGTGTTGATGCAGGTCGAGGCAGATCGCTAAAGACGCGACCCGATTATGGCAAGAAAAGAAAGCGCCTCCCTGAAAACCAGGGAGGCGCTTTTGTTTGCAAAGGGGGGCAGCAACGCCACAGATTTTTCAGGCAACGAGGTGCCAATCGGGCAGGGCAACCTGACGAATTGCAGCGTTCTTGGCCAGGCGGTGAGCAATGGCAGCCAGCGGTTCGCCCGTTTGAGGGTGCTGCAGGCCGGGCATCACCTCGGCCAAGGGTACAGCCCAGTGCGCGTAACGCCAGACGTCGGCATCCAAAACACGATGCCCTTCGACCAATAGGTCGAGGTCAATGGGTCGGGGCGCGTTGGGGTCGGGGCCGCGGCGTCGTCCCAGCGCCGCCTCAATGGGCTGCAAAATGGTGTTTTTCAAGTGGCGGGCAGGAAAAGGCACCGTAAGCACGGCTACGGCGTTGTAGAAATTGGGCCCTTGGGTGCCTACAGGCGGCGTTTGCCATACGCTGGAAAGCGCCACCACCCGCGTGCGCGCTTGTAGCGCTTGCAAGGCTAAAGGTAGGTGCTGGGCAGGTCGGATGTTGGAGCCCAGCCCTACCGCTACGAGCCAGGGCCTATGCTCTCGGGCGCTCAATTTCCACCCCTACCGATTCAGAAAAACGCACCGCGCCGGGCTTTTCGACTCGCACCTGCACCCGCACCACCTTCGGCTCTTCCAGGCACAGCCGCGCTAGATCTTCGGCTAAGGCTTCCACCGTGTGGCGCTGGGCGTGTTCTGCGTGGGCGAGCACTTTTTTGGCGACGGTGCGGTAATTCACTCCATCGCGAATGTCATCGCTCTGGGCTGCAACCTGAATGTCGGTGTAGAGGGTAATGTTGATGAGCATCTCTTGGGGCTTTTCTCGTTCCCAGTCGTTGACGCCGATGATGCCCCGGGCGCGCAAATTGCGGATGAAAACCTTGTCCATCAGTCCCTCCGCGGCAGGTTGAAGAGTTCGCTCAAGCGATACACCAGTCGCAGGCTGCCTTGAAAGCGCACCTGACCGCTGAAATAGGCTTTGAACGGATCCAGTTCGCCGTTGGCCAGGGTTAAGAAAACCGGCTGGGTGCTCTCGAAAACGAGGTCGGCGTGAGGGGGAACGCCGGGCTCGGTCTGCAAAACGCCATCGCCTATGTGGATCGTCCAGTCGCCGCCGCCCTCGCCGCTGATTTTGAGGTGGATGATGGCCTCGGTGTTGCCGGCCTTTTCGGGGAGGAAGTGGCGCTTGACCGCGGCCAGCACTTGCTCTACATTTTGGAAGCGCATGAAAATTGCCTTTGAGAGAGAGTGTATTTTCCCCATTGTACCGCAAAAACAACATCGGCAGCCATTATCCTCCCAGCCGCCGATGGATGGTGCCCCCACGGGGGTTTGAACCCCGGTTTCGGCCTTGAGAGGGCCGCGTCCTGGGCCACTAGACGATGGGGGCGAGCGGCTGGATTGTACCAAAGTTCATCCTCAGGGTCAAGAAAACCGAGGAGCCCGAGCAGGGCAAATGCATCTAAAATCCGTCGGATGGTCGTCCTTTTTTGCTCCCCGCGCGCTTTGCCCTTGCCTCCCCACGCCGCTGTGGGGCGTGATGATGGTGTGGGAGCGCAACGCCGCTGCGCTTCTACAATCATATGCGTGTGGGCGTGTTTTTTTCATAGGGGCGCCCTGACGGGCATTGCTGAGGGCTGACGCCGCTTCCCCGTTTAAACAAAAAGCGGTGTCGCGTTTGTGCCCGCCACCAGCCAATTTAGATGCAACCGCCTTGGGAGCCGAGACACGCACCGCCTGATGAATGGGCGCGCCGTTTGCCTACCTCGGCTGAAACGTGAAACGTGGTAAGATAAAGCCGACCCCCTGACGAGGGGGGCATAACCTTTATGGCGTCAATCTGCTTTTGCGGGAGGGCTTATGAGCGGCTCGAATCACGACAAAAAGGCCATGACGCTGAGCGCAGCGGTAGCCATTGGCATTGGCGGTATGGTCGGCGGCGGCATCTATTCCCTGCTGGGCACGGCCGTTGGCATTGCCGGTAACGCGGTCTACATTTCGTTTGCGCTGGCAGGCATTGTGGCGCTGTTCAGCGCCTATTCTTACGCCAAGTTGGGCGCCCGCTACCCCTCGGCCGGCGGGCCGGTGGAGTTTTTGCTCCAAGGCTTCGGCGATGGCATCATCAGCGGCGGTTTCAACATCCTGCTTTGGTTTGGCTACGTGTTTGCGCTGGCGCTGTATGCGCGCGCCTTCGGCGCCTACCTCGCCACCTTCTTCCCCGGCCTACCGGCCTATTGGCAAAACATCTTTGCCACCCTCATCATTCTGCTGTTCACGGGCGTCAACTTCCTCGGCGCAAAGGCCGTGGGGCGCTCGGAGTTGGTCATTGTGGCCGCGAACGTGGGCTTTTTGCTCTTGTTTGCGGGCGCGGGCTTTGTCTTCCTCAAACCGGCGCTCCTTTCTCCCGCCCAGTGGCCGCATGTGGATAAAATTCTGTTTGCCGCGGGGGTGGTCTTCCTCACCTACGAAGGCTTTGGCCTGGTGACGAACACCGCCGAGGATATGGAAAATCCGCAGAAAACCCTGCCCAAGGCGCTTTACCTGAGCGTGGGCATTGTAATTTTCCTCTACATTGCGGTGAGCGTGGCGGTGGTGGGGAATTTGGCAGTGCCCAAAATCGTTGCCGCCAGCGACTATGCGGCTGCGGCCGCGGCGCAAGCCTTTCTGGGGGAATGGGGGCTGCGGCTGGTGGCTTTCGCCGCCTTGTTTGCCACCTCTTCGGCCATCAACGCCACCCTGTACGGCGGCGCCAACGTGAGTTACACCATCGCCCGCAAGGGCGAACTGCCCAAGGTGTTTGAGCGGAAGGTTTGGGGCCGCGCCACCGAAGGGCTGTTCATCACCGCCGGGCTGGTTTTGGTCTTTGCCAACGTTTTCAACCTGAGCCGCATCGGCATGATGGGCAGCGCCGCCTTTCTGCTGATTTACGCCGCGGTGAGCATCGGCCATTTGCGGCTTTATCGTGAAACCGGCGCGCAGCCGTGGATCATCGTGGGCGCGATCGTCGCCTGCCTCACGGCCTTTGTCATCCTGAGTTACTACTTGTGGGCCACCGCGCCAAGCACCCTGCTGGTTTTGGCCGTGGTGGTCGCGGCGTCGTTCCTCACCGAATGGCTTTACCGCAACCTCGCGGCCCGGGAGATGCACCTGCGGGTGAAATAAGAGCCTGCGCCGCCTTCCTTCGTTCGTGCTGGCAAACGAAAAGCCCTGCGGTGTGCACCACAGGGCTTTTTTGGAAATTCACCGCAAGGATTCAGTCGGCCAGTTTGGCCGCGCGCAGGGTGTTTTTGAGCAACATGGCAATGGTCATCGGCCCCACGCCGCCGGGAACGGGGGTGATCGCCGCGGCAACTTCTTTCACCTCGTCAAATGCCACATCGCCCACCAGACGGTAGCCTTTTTTGGCGGTGGGGTCTTCTACCCGGTTGACGCCGACGTCAATCACCACTGCGCCGGGCTTCACCCAGTCGCCGCGCACCATTTCGGCGCGACCGACCGCCGCGATGAGCACATCGGCTTCGCGCGTCACCGCGGGCAGATCGCGCGTGCGGGAATGGCACACGGTCACCGTGGCATTGCGGCGCAGCAGGAGCAGCGCCACCGGCATCCCCACGATGTTGGAGCGCCCCAGCACCACCGCGCGCGCGCCTTCCAGGTTCACGCCCGCTTCTTCCAGCAGCACCATGATGCCCGCGGGCGTGCAGGGCACGAAAAGCGGCTCGCGCCCTTTTTGCGCGAGGCGACCGATGTTGAGGGGGTGGAAGCCGTCCACGTCCTTTTCCAAGCGGATGCGTCCCAACACCCGCTCCTCGTCCAGCCCGGGGGGCAGGGGCAGTTGCACTAAGATGCCGTGGACGCGCGGGTCGGCGTTCAGTTCGTCCACCACTGCTTCCACGTCGGCTTGCGAAGCATCCGCGGGGAGGGTGCGGCTGAAGGACTGAATGCCCACCTGCTCGCAGGCTTTGTGCTTCATGCGGACGTAGATTTGCGAGGCGGGGTTGTCGCCGACCAGCACGGTGGCGAGGCCGGGGCGGGGCAGGCCAGCGTCCACGCGCTGCTGCACCTCCGCGGCAATTTGCGCCCGCAGGCGCTCGGCGATGGCTTTGCCGTCAATGATTTTCGCGGTCATGGGGAACTCCTGCAGGAAAATAGGAACCACAGAGGACACAGATTAGTACAGAAAACACAGAAAAACAAAAAACTTTCTGTGTTTTCTGTGGGTTTCTGTGCTTTCTGTGGTTTACCGGCTCTGATTAGCAGCGCCCGGTGCCAGCAAGCGGCGGCGGAGGAGGTTGAGCGCCATGTTGGTCGCCCAGTCGGGCGCCATTTGCGGCGGGCCGCCGTAGTGGAATTCGCGCACTTCCTCTTTTTCAGGGCGGATGAGCACCACGTAGCACCGATTTGCCCCTTCGGCGGCAAAAAGGCTGACGCCTAAGGCCCAATCCGCTTGGCGGTTGTCGCAGCAGGTGCGCGTGCGCTCAGCCAGTTCCTCGGGCGGGATGGGCTTGGCTTCCATTTTGCCGCCCAAGAAACCCGCCACACGCCCCAGCCGTTGGAGCAAACGCCCTTCAATGCCCGCTTCTAAGGCGGTGAATGTGATGCCGCGCGCTTCCATCATGGCCGAAACCACGCCCTCCAGCGTTTCGCCGTCTGCGCCGTAAATGCGCGTGCCCAAGCGGCGGCGGATTTCGGCTTCCACCTCGGCAATCATGGCTGCGGCGGCCTCTTCGCTTTCGGCCTTGGCCGTGATGCGGATGTCCACCTGCCCGGGGTGGGCGAGCAAACCCACGGTAGGGTTGCTGAGGCGCTCCAGGTCGGCGATTTGCTCGTCAATCGCAGATTCGGGCATTCCGGCGGTGTGGAGCACGCGCGCCAGAATCACGCCGTGCAGGTTGAAGCGCCGCTGCAGGTAGGGTAGCACCTCGTGGGTGAAAAGGTATTCCATCTCGCGGGGCACGCCGGGGAGGGAGATGACCACCCCGTCGTCGGTTTCCACGATGAAGGCGGGCGCAGTGCCCACGGGGTTGTGGATGACCTTCGCACCCTGCGGGATGAACGCCTGCCGCCGGTTGTTTTCGGTGGGCATCCGGCCGTATTGGGCAAAGCGCTTCTGGATGTCTTCCCACAGGTCAGGGCGGAACTCCAGCGGCACGCCAACCGCGTCGGCGATGGCTTTGCGGGTGGGGTCGTCCACGGTGGGGCCGAGGCCGCCGGTGGTGAGCACGATGTCGGCGCGGCGGAGGGCTTCGCGCACGGCCTGTGCGATGCGCCCCGCGTTGTCGCCCACGGTGGTGGTGCGGTAAAGGTCAATGCCTGCGTCGCGCAGGCGGCGGGCGATGTAGCGGCTGTTGGTATCTACGATTTCGCCCAACAGCAGTTCGGTGCCGATGGTGATGATTTCAGCAGAGGGCATAGCATTTCCTTGGAATGAAGGGAAAACCACAGAGGGCACAGAAATTTACAGAGAACACAGAGATTTTTCTTTGCGCCTCTGGGCGAGGCGATGCCTCGCCCCTACTCTGCGCCTTTGCGTTATCCTACACCACATTGTACTCCTTGATGAGCCGCCCTTCGGCAAAGCGCGCCAGATCCAGCGATGAAACGTCCACCGTGGTGGCTTTGCCGTCAAGGATGATTTCGGCGGTGAGTTTGCCGGCGATGGGGCCGTGCATGAAGCCGTGGCCGGAGAAGCCCGCGCAGAGGTAAAAGCCCTCCACCGGCGTTTTGCCGAAGATGGGGTGGGCATCGGGGGTGACTTCGTAGAGGCCGGCAACGCGCGAAACCACGCCCGCGCGCTCAAGAGCGGGGAAGCGGGCGATCGCGGCTTCCATGTGCACCAGTTCCCATTCGGGGTCAACATTTTGGTTGAAGCCGGGCTTTTCGTCGGGGTTGGACATGCCCGTCAGCAGCCCCTCACCTTCGGGGTGGAAGTAAAGGCTCTGGGCAAAGTCAATCACAAAGGGGAAATCGGGCGGCAGTTCCAACGGGGTGGTGGTGAGCCATTGGCGGCGGATGGGCTGAATGGGCACGTTTACGCCCGCCATTTTGCCCACCACGCCAGCCCACGGCCCGGCAGCGTTGACGACCACCGGCGCGGCGATGGTGCCGCGGTTGGTCTCTACGCCCACCACCTTGCCGCCTTCCACTCGGATACCCGTGACTTCCACATCGGTGAGGGTTTTCGCGCCCAACTGGCGGGCGCGCTGGGTGTAGCCCATCACCACGCCGTTGGGGTCGACCAGCCCATCCTTGGGGTTGAAGGTCGCGGCCAAGGCATCATCCCAATTCATCATGGGCAGGCGTGCGCGCACCGCGTCGCCGTCCCACCATTCGGTGTCCACGCCCAGGCGGCGCTGCAGAACGACAACATCGCGGAAAGTAGCGACGTCCTTTTCGTTGGTGAGCACAAAAAGGTAGCCGATCTTGCGGTAGTCAATCGGGTAGCCGATTTCCTCAGGGAAGCGCTCCAACATGGGCAGGCTTTCCAACGAAAGGCGGATGTTGATTTCAGTGGCGAATTGGTAGCGCACGCCGCCCGCGCATCTGCCGGTTGCGCCAAGGCCAAAGAAGGACTCTTTTTCCAGCAACACAACGCCCTTCTGACCACGCGCCGCAAGGTGATAGGCGATGCTCGCGCCCATCACCCCGCCGCCAACGATGACAATTTCGGCTGTTTGGGGTAGCGTATCCATAGCGTTTCTCAACCTCGGGTTAAGGAATGGCTTGCCAAATAAGGATGCTATCGGTGGTCACGACGATCAATTTCATCCTGTCGGCAGAAAAGCGTAGGGCTATGGTGTCTTTGGGCAATTCAATCTCCCTTATCTTTTCACCTGTTGGCAAAGCATGCACAACGAGAGCGTGGTTGTCGGGGAAGAAAAGCCAAAAGAAGTCAGTGGGGCCGGCACCTAATTGTGTGGGCGAATAGTAACCGCCTTTCTCTTGTGGAACAGGGGCGAATTCGCCTACTTGCTTACCGTCTGTAACTTCCCATACGCCGCCCGCGCTACTTATCAGATAACGACCATCTTCAGAAAATGCAAGCATACCACACGCACCCGTCGGTTTGCCGCCTAACCGGAGCAAAAGATTGGGCCTGCGGCGCACAGGGTCAGATTGCCACAAAGAGATGTAAGAAGCGTGAGGATTACAACTGGCTAAGAAATTCCCTTGTGGTTGAATAGCATAATAACCACTGGCTGCTATCTGGGAAATGATTTCCTGAGTAGCGCCATCTACCAACGCCGCAAAGCCACCCCGACAGAAAAGTTTGTCGGCTTTTTGGTCTGCTACACAATCCGGCCATCCGGACGAACCTTGCATGTAAGTGTGAACCACCTTCTGAGCGTTCACATCCCACATTTGTACCCCTAAGGGCGTAGACACGAGCAGGTAATTGTCGCCCACAAACTTAAACCACACACTTTCGGAAAGAAGCCCAGGGCGAGGTGCACGCTTTAACAACACTGCGGGAGAGTCTTTCGGTAGATTATAAATCCCAATAGCAGAGAAGCCTTCCATTTTTGCCATTTTCTCCCCACTCACGGAGAGAGCGACAGGAGGAGACCAGTAGCGAGACCTTGCGACGAGATCTGCAACCCGGGATTTGTTGAGCATTTTCCCCTTCATATCAAAAACCCGCAGATAGCCGTCCCCCGAGGCGACAGCAAAGTGCGAGCGGTCAGGAGAAAAGGCCAGTAACGCTTTTCCTTTAGTTTGAGGCAGGCGAATGGTTTTTGTAATCGCGCGGCTTCCAATTTCCCGAATAACGAGTTGGTTTTCAAAGGGTGGCTCCTGGTGGGTAAACAACATCCCCAATTGCGTTTGAGAGACGAAATCCGCATTCTCACAAAACCAAGTGTTTGAAGCGCCCGTCTGCGGGTCATATTGCGATATACCATAAGCAAAAGCGCTAAATGGGTTGCCAAGAAAGGCGTTTTTGACTGCTATCCTTTCTCCTAACACGATAACCCGGTTGCCCTGTGGCGAAAGTTTTGTCAAAAAGCCGGGGTAAATTCGGTACAAGCGTTTCTGGTGCAAATTGAGCACGATGGTAAAAGCCCCTATGGGTAATTCTGAATCTCCTTCAAGAAAAAGCCAATCTTCATCGGGCGAGAACATCCCAAAATGCACGTCTAAAATAGCCCGCTTATCTCGTGGGATGTTGTAGTGGTGCACGTTTTTGTCTGTAAGGTTACACACCACAATATGGTGAGGAACCATCTTGGGTACGAGGATATTGTCTTCTGAGCGCACCATCAACTTTTTTTTCACCACCGCGGCTAAATAGCGACCGTGCGGGCTAAAGCGCAGATCCGCGATCGGAGCATCGCCAAAACAGGTTAAATCAACAGGGTGTTGGGAAGAGCCGCCCTCTGGAGAAGCCAGCACGTAGTCTTGAGTTTCAGAGCGCCGAAGCAAAAGGCGTTCGTCGCCCGTCCACTGGCGAAAAGTGGCATTGGAGAACAGCGCTGTCTGTTGCAGGGAATTTGCCTTCCACACCACCACGCGAGGGGTTACATCGTCAAACTGGCCTGCAATGTACCGCCCGTTAGGGGACCAGGCAATGCGTTCCAGTAAGCCGTGGTATCCATGCCAGGGGATTTCTTTTACAAGTTTTAGCGAAGCGATATTCTGTGCTGTAATAGGTTGAGGGGCCAGTGTGGGCGTTGCGGTGAACGTAGGCGTAGGAGTAGGAGTGAACGTGGAGGTAGGGGTGAAGGTCGGGGCAGGGGTTGGCGTTGAGGTGGGTGTAGGAGTGGGGGGTGAAGTGGGCGAAAAGGCAGGGGGGGGAAGCGGCGAGGACAGCCGTGCAGAGGGGGCCCCGCAACCGTTTAGCAGGCTCACGGCGAGAGCAAAGAGGGCGATCATCAACCAACGGCATTTTGTCAAATTCATAGCGCGCCTTCCGCGAAAAGTGAGATTTCCCGGCCCCGCCCCTGTGCTTGGGCATTACGCAGAGCGGTTTGGGCGGCCATGGCGTCTTGCACGGCCACGCCTACGGATTTGAAGAGAGTCACCTGTCCGGCGTTCGTGCGGCCTGCTTTGCGGCCGAGCAGAATTTCGCCCAACTCGGCATAGATGTGGTTGGGGGTGATGATGCCCGCCTTGATGGGCTGAATCAGGTCGCCGGCCTCGGCCAGCGCGGCTGTGCGGGAATCCACCACCACCAGCGCCCGGGCTACGGTTTCGGGCGGCACTTCGGCCATTTCGGGGGTGTAGGCGCCGATGCCGTTGATGTGCACGCCAGGTTTGAGGTCGGCGTCGTTGAAAACCGGCTGGGTGGCAACGGTGGCGGTGCAGATGACATCGGCTTCGCGCACGGCCTGTTGTGGTGTTTCGGCCACCCGCACATCGTTGGGAATGGGGCCAAAGCCTGCCATTTCGGCGGCAAAGGCTTCGGCGCGCTCGCGACTGATGTCATACACCCACACCCGTTCGATAGGGCGCACGGTGCAAACTGCCTCGGCCTGGGTGCGCCCTTGAGTGCCGGCACCGAACACCGCGAGCACCCGGCTGTCGGCGCGGGCGAGGGCATCGGTGGCCGCACCGGAAGCCGCGCCCGTGCGCAATGCCGTCAGGGTGCCGCCTTCCAGCAGGGCAAGGGGGCGGCCGGTGTCGGGTTCCAGCACCAACACCGCAGCGTAAATGGTGGGCAGCCCGCGGTTGGGGTTGCGGGGGAACACCGCGACCACTTTCACGGTCAGGGCTTCATCTTTTCCGCCCACGAAGGCGGGCATAAACAGGCTCACGCCTTGGTGGGGCGCTACGGGCAGCGAGAGACGCAACGGCACTTCGGCCTGCCCCGCGGAGAGGGCGCGGTACGCGCTTTTCACCGCTGTGATGGCTTCATCCATGGGCAGCGCGTGACGAACTTCTTGATCGTTCAAAACAAGCATGGCCTTTGCTCCCGCTTTGTAGGGGAAGGGTAGCCCTTCGTTGCCTTTACGGGCGTTTTGTGGGTCAGCCCTGGTGCGCGAGGTATTTCTCTTTGTTAGCCGTTCGTGCGGGCTTCCCACTTGAGGTTTTGATGATCCATTGCCGATCCACGATAAGCACCCGCCGCAAGGTAATAGGTGAGTTTTTGCTGACGTGCTTTTGGATGGCTAAAGCGAGGTTTTGCCGAAAGGTCGGGTCCGGGTTGTCAGATTCGGCGACCACGACAACTTCTTCGGTACCGGTGTGAGGGTCGTCGATGCCGAAGGCCACTGCGCGGCCGGGGTGGGTGCCCGGCACTTCATAGACCAGGCTCTCAATGTCTTGGGGGTAGATGTTTTTCCCGCCCACGATGATGATTTCCTTTTTGCGCCCGCAGACGAAAAGTTCGCCGTCCACCATGTAGCCGTAATCGCCGGTCAGATACCACCCATCCAGGAACGCTTTTTCAGTAAGGTCAGGGCGATTGTAGTAGCCGGTCAGCATACAATTGCTGCGGATGGCAATTTCCCCCACGGTGCGCGGGGGCACGTCGCGGCCTTGGTCGTCCACAATGCGGACACGCGTGTTGGCGATGGGGCGTCCTGAGGACATCATGACCAGACGGTCGGATTCGTCTTCCGTAGGGATGGCGCGGTGTTGGGTGAGGAAGGCGGTGCGTTGGATGGCGTCCAACACAGGCGGGCGGGAAAGGTCGCTCTGGGTCACGGCAAAGGTGTTTTCAGCCATCGCGTAGGAAGTTTGCAACGCCGTGTGGCGCAGGCCGTAAGGCTGAAAGCGCTCGTAAAAGACCTGGTGGCTTTCCGGGCGCACCGGTTCGGAGCAGTTGATGACCGCCCGCCAGGAAGAGAGATCGACGCCTTCCAGATGGCGGTCGCGGATTTTCTGGGCACAGAACATGTAAGCGAAGTTGGGCATCCACGTCAGGGTGCCGCGGTAGTGAGAAACGGCTTGAAAGAGGCGGTAAGGTGCGCGCACCCAATCAAAGGGCGACATCAACACCAGGGGGACGCCTTCCAGCACCGGGAGCAAGAAACTGGCAATCAGCCCCATGTCGTGATAGAGCGGCAGCCAAGAAACGATAACATCGCGGGCTCGATCTAACCGAATAGCCTCACTATAAGCCTGTAACTGGTTGAAAACCGCCCGGTGGGAGAGGGCCACTCCTTTTTGCAGGCCGGTGGTTCCCGATGAGTGTTGCAGCAAAACGATGTCTTCGGGTTGCCGCAGCCGCCCTGCCAGGCGAGAGAAGTTGGGCGGCGAAGGTGGCGGGGTTTCATTGGAAAGTAGCACCGCGCGCACGCTGTCGTTCGGGGTCAACGCCTTTTGAACTACCGGGGCAAATTCAGGGTAAGTGACGATGGCTGCCGGGCGGGTGACCCCAATCAACGCGGTCAGGTCTTTCTTGTAGCGTTGGGGGGAAAGTTTTTCGGTCAAAAAAGGCAAAATAGAAGGGATGGCACCATGCAGCACCGCTCCCCAAAAGGCGGCGAGGAGGGCTTCTCCGTGTTGGAGGATGAGAATGACCACCTCGTCCGGCTGAATGCCACGCGCCGCGTACGCTTGAGCATACGCGTGGGCGCCCTCCAGCAGACGGCGATAGGTGATGGGGGTGTCGGCGCGGCGGGCGATCTGCAGCCAGATAGCCGTCTTTTCGGGGTGCCGCTCGTAGTGGTTACGGAGGGCGTCGAAGAAGGTGCTCATTGGCCTTGTTTGCGTTGAATGAGTGCAGCCAGGGCTTTTAAGGAGTCAAAGGTGTCGGCGTTGAGTTCGGTGTCTTCAATGCGGACGCCGAAAGTATCTTCGACAAAAAGGGCGAGATCCATCAGGCTGAGGGAATCGATCAACCCGCTGGAAATGAGCGGCTCGGTGGCGGTAATCTTACGGTCGGGTTGGCGCAGGATCTCTTGGGCGATGAAGTGGGCAAGGGTGGATATCATTTCAGCGGACATGGGGGCTCTCCTGGTTTAAGGTTTTTCGGTTACGCCGCGGCGCACGGCGTCTAAAGCCTGCAAGGCGGTGAGATTGCGCCACGGCCAGGCGGCTTTCATCCGTTCGGGGTCGTCGAAGTAGTTCCGGGCAAAGGTTAAGTGGAAACCGTCTTTCTTGAGGCCGTGGTTGGGAAGCGGATGAGCCGCTCGCCAAAAATTCCACAGCGGGATGTCGTATTCGTAGGCGATTTCGGCAATAGCGCGGTTGATGCTGTTGTCTCCTTCTATGTTGTCGGCTTTGGTCGCCAAAATGGGCACCACGCCCTGGGAAATGGTATATTCCACAATTTTACGCATGTAAGTGGCGTAGGACTCGGCAGATTTATGCCCCCACCATTGCTCCAGGCTAATGATGGCGAAAGAGGGCCTGTAAACGCGAAGTTCGCAGGCCAGGGGAGATTCGGTGGGCTTGCAGACCGTTTTGTCCGCCCGCAAGGGGGAGAGCACGGCTGCGACGTTGAACCCGCCTTTGACAGCCAGGCTCTCGCGCGAAAACGAGCCGTGGAAGTAGTCGATGGTCTCTTGCAGGTAGGCGTATTTTTCGCCCAAGCGGTACTTGCCAGGGTAGTCGAAAACGGTGAGGAAGAAGGGGTTGACATTTTGGCAGTCGCCGATTTTCGAGAAACGATGGGGATGGTTCCCCATAGCTAAGCCCCGCTGGTAAATCTGCCGAGCGGTGTCGCTGACTTTGGGGACGATGGGCATGTTCATCCACGCGTCGGGAGCCAAGGTCGGCGTGGCGGTTGGAGCACTAAGGGTTGGTGTGCTTGTAGGGGGTGGGGTGTTTTCCGGAGGCGTGGTAGCGGCGGTCGCGGTCGCCGGAGCAGGCGACGGCGAGGGGTGCGCGGGTGTGGCCGAGGGGGTTGGAGGCGAGGTGGGGGAAGGTGAAACCGCGGCCAAAGGTCGTGCCGACGGAGAAGGCATAGTCGCCGGTGCTGTGGACGTGCAAGCAGAAAGCAACGCGAGGGAGAAGAAAGCCAAAGCAATTCGTAAGCGCACGGCAAACTCCTGTAATTGCAGGTTATCGTGTTTTGAGAAAGTCTCGTTGCAAAGCATGACGAATTTGCCCGGCCAGCAAGGCTTCGCCATGGGGTGTAAGGTGCACCGCGCTGTTTGTGAAGTCGCCAGCAGGTACCAAATGCCACAAATCAAGATAATACCACTGCTTTTTCACAGCCTTATCTTGCAAAATGCGGCGGTATTGATCATAAGCCCAGCGGGGGTAGAAGTAATTATAGCGGATGTCGCTGTTCTTCCCATGGGAAACAAGGATTGGCTCGTTGACCAGAATGATGGGCGTCTCGCCGGCCAGGCAAAAACCGGCATCCAGCAGGCTCCAGTCCAGAGCAGTTTGCAGGTCGCTTCCTTGGTGCAGGCCGTGAAAAATATCATCAGCAGCCAAATCGATCTTGGCAGGGGCATAGGTTTTCGGGTAAAACTGATCAATGCCTGTGATTCCCCACATGACGCCGTATACCTGGAGGCGATACCAATTGGCCCAGGCGCGGCGACGGCCAAACAAGGTGCGTTGCCAAAGCGCTGTAAGGGGATCGGTGGAGGGTATGGGAGGCGGCGGCAGGCAGGGTGCACTGAGCGAAGCCAACAAGGTGCGATTGTGTTCGACGAGCGGCGTGTGTTGCTTGTCGGGCGGAAAGGCTTCTAAGGTGGTGAGCCAGAGAATGAGGTCAGGTTTTTCTTGCCGGGCTCGCGCGAGCAGCAAAAGGTCTTTCGTCAACGATATGGTCGGGTAGCCGAGGTTGTAAAAGCGAACCGGGCGTTGGTCTGCGGTCATCAGGTGCATGGCGTTGAGTTGACCGGCTAAGGTTTCTTCAGGCCGCAAGAGAATGCCCCACACCGAAGAGTCGCCCATGATGAAAACCCGATATTCCGGATGGGAAGGCTGCGCCGACACGACATGCGAGGCAAACATGGCTTCTACATCAAAGAGGCTAAGGTTATAAGCCTGAGATGGGTTCTCGCCAAAGGGCAGGCGTTCCCGCCCTGGCACGAGGTGATTGTAAACCGACCACCGCACGCCCTGCCCAGAAGGGAACAGCGCCAAGAGCAGGTTAAACACCACGAACAACAGCGTGGCTTTGAAGAAAATACGCCAAGGGCTGGGGTTCACGGGAAAATGCCTCCCAGTTTGAGTAGAAAGTGCCACGCACTGGCGGTAGGCAACACGAACCACACCCATCCCAAGGCCACAAAGTGGAAAGTCAACAACACGCTCCCCACGTGCAAGGCGCGCTGCTTGCCGCCGCTAAGGTTGCCCAACCTCGGTCTCCAAAAGGATGACCAGCGGTTTTGGATGAAAAGGCCAAGCCCGTGCCAAATACCCCACAGCAGAAAATGGCTTTCCACACCGTGCCAAAGGCCAATAAGCCCCATCGTCGCCAGTTGAGAAACTAAGAGAACACCTCCTGTGGAAAGGCGCTTCCGACGTCGCAGTGACCGTACAAAGGGGTTGAAGAAATAAGAACGAAACCATTGCGTGAGGGTGATGTGCCAGTTGTTCCAGAACATCGTTAGGTTGGGCTGACGGTAAGGCTGACGGAAATTCTCCGGCAGGCGAATGCCCATCCACTGCCCGAGCCCGATGGCAATATCGGTATAGCCGCTGAAATCAAAGTAAATCTGGAACGCATACGCATAGAGCAGAACCCACGCCCCCCATGCACTCCGTGCTTGATGAGCGCTGATAGGGTTGAGAGCAATCATGGCCAAAGTGTCAGCAACGACAAACTTTTTGAAAAGCCCAACAGCCAGCCGTTGGCCGCCTTCCAGCACCCCTGTGGTGAAGTCGCTGGCTGGGGCGCGTAGATCTTTGAGAAAACGCTCGATGCGGTCTATGGGTCCGGCTGCCAAGGCCGGGAAGAAAATCACATAGGTGAGATATTCCCCTAAGTTGGCCTCTGGCAGCCGCCCGCTTTGGCGATCGCGAAGGGTGTGAAGCAACCGAAAAGCCAGATAAGAATAACCCAGCCAGCGAATATCCAGAGCAGAAGCCAACGCAGGATTTTGGTAATGCCAAAGGCGCCAGAATCGGCTTACCGCCTGGCTGAGGGCGGGGGTTTTGAGAATCAGAAACAGCGTGAGGAGAAGGCCGAAAACGCTCCATGTGGCGACCGAGGGGCGTTTTTTCGCCACGTAAGCCAGCGCCACCCCCGCCAACGCCAGGAAGGCAAGCGTGCCCAGCGTTTGCCCCAAAGCCGGCGGTGGTGCGGGTAGTAGATTTTTGGGGCCAAAGTAACGGCTGGCGGCTAAAACTGAGACCAGAACAAGGAGCAGCCCGGCCGCGCGACGGTTTTCGGCGCTGCGCAGGCCCGCGGGAGACGCCGTCGCTGCCCAAGCGAGGACAACCAGCCCCAACGCAAAAAGCGGGAGCAAGAAAGATAGCCCCCGCAGTGGCAGGGGCGGTTGCATCCAAAAAACGAAAAACACACTGGCTGCCAAGGGCCAGCAAATCCTCCCCTTGCCACGCCCCAAGCGCCCTAAGACCAGCGCACTGATGCCCAGCAGTAAAATCTGGTTTATTGCCATTAAAAGCCCTGGTAAATCCACACGGGATTAGAGGTCGTGGCGGTAATAAGCACGGCCACTGCGATGAGGAAAAGCAACACTGCCAGCCAATTTTCGCGTTGAGAGGAGGGAATTTTCATGACACCTTCCCATGACTTTGCTAAAGGATGAGACTGGTGGTGGCGGATTGCCGCGCCTTGCCCCCGCGAAGAGGGCCTGTGGTTGAGCGTTACGCTAAGAGGAAACCAGGCGGTTCAGTATCCAAGGCAAGGGTGATAAAGCCTTGGCCTGCACAGCCAACATTTTTACCGGTAACCGCAAAACAGCCAGTCGTTGCCTCGGTGGACAACTTGATACGTGGCAGCCGAGAGATCAATTTCCTGCCCTTCCCCATTGTAAGACATGATGATTTTCCCTGTGCATGAAACGAGGGTGTACTCGCCTTCTTGGCCGGTGGTATGGCAGGAAAGGTCTTTCAGGCTGGCTTCTACGGACTGAAAAGAGTCTACCTCCATCTGGGCGTTGCTTTCCCAGTCGGCACACACCAACGACGTCACGCGCGCCGTGTCTTTGGCAACCAGCGCCTGGTAGTAGGCCTCTACCGCATGGGCGGCTGCGTCCTGTGGCTGGCAAGCGCCAAGGAAAAGACCGGCGGCCAAGAGCATCAGGAAAGTGATAAAAAGTTTCCGCATGGCAATCTCCTCTACCCGAAGTAAAGCCTTAACCGGGCAGGCAAGTGACAAGGTGCCAACTTCCGCACCATTTTGCGAGGCCATGAAGTTGGTTTTGAAGGGAACTTCAGCGCAAGAATGCGTCGTTTGCAAGGGGAGGAAACGAGAGCCTTGCATGAAGTCTTGCATGAGGGCAAAGGATGGCGTTGCCAATTATAGCCCACTTTTCATATAGAGCCTGGACCCCTCAGAACAAATGACAGGCCACCAGGTGCTCCGGTTCCCCCGGCACGGGGCGGAGGCGGGGCGGCTCTTTTTGGCAGCGCGTTTCTGCGATGGGGCAGCGCGGGTGGAAGCGGCAGCCCGCGGGCGGGTGGATGGGGCTGGGGATTTCGCCCTTGGGCAGGGGCTGGGTGCGGCGGGCGTCGGG
>JALUDX010000194.1 GCA_027053355.1 Anaerolineales bacterium
GGGAATAAAAGGGGGGCGGGGTGAGGGTAAGAAAGAAAACCGTGCGGTGAGATTTGTCAGTCAACCAGGCGCGGCGCCTGTTCGTGGGCTGCGCCTTGCTGCCGGGCGCGCGTGCCCTTTCTGCGAGGAAAAGAAACCCCCATGCCCCCCAACCTCCCGTTCCCCAACCCGCCGTTCGAATTCCATCACGTGGTGGTGGCCGCGCACCCTCAGGTGAAAGAGGCTCAGGCCGAGGGAGAGGCCGTGGCCGCTTTCCTGCAACGCCACGGCGTCGACGCGTACGCCGGCCTGCTCTACGAAGAGGAACTGCGCCGCCGCGTGCGCGAAGGCCAGGCCGACTTGCTCATCGCCTTGGGCGGCGATGGCACCATGCTCCGCGCCGGCCACCTGTGCGCGCCCTACGGCGTGCCCATCTTGGGCATCAACATGGGGCATTTTGGCTTCCTTATCGAAGTGGAACGGGAAGACTGGCCCCACGCGGTGCGCCAGTTGTTGCTGGGCGAAGCCTGGTTGGAAGAGCGGATGATGCTGGAAGCCTACCTGCATCGCGGCGGCCAGGTGTTGCAGCGTTGGGACGTGGTCAACGAAGTGGTGGTCAGCCGGGGGCAATACGTGCGCCCCATCAAGGTGACGGCCCACGTGGACGACCTGCTGTTGGCCCGCTACGTGGCCGATGGCCTGATTGCGGCCACGCCCACCGGCTCCACCGCGTACGCGTTGGCCGCGGGTGGCCCGATTTTGCCCCCCGAACTGCGGAACATCCTGCTGATGCCGGTAGCCCCGCACCTTTCCGTGGATCGCGCGGTGGTGCTCTCCGAGGGCAGCGCGGTGACCCTGATCATCGGCGTGGATCACGAGGCCGTGGTCAGCGTCGACGGCCACGACCCGGTAGCCCTGGAAGACGGTGACCGGGTGCACGTGCGCGCCAACCAGCACGTGCTCAAATTCGTGCGTTTTCGCGGCCGCGGTTACTTCTACCGCAACCTGACCTCTTACATGAACTGGAACCCCACGGTGGAAAAAGAAAGCCACCGCCCTCACGACGCCGCAAAATAGGCTCTGCGCCCTCAGAAACCACAGAGCGCGGGAGTGAGTGCCTCCTGGGCGGGGCGCACCTCGCCTCGCCCCTCCTCGCCCCTCCTCTCCTCTGCGCCTCTCTGCGCCAACGCTCTTGACGCCATTCGCCCTCTTATCCATGCTCCCGGAGCGCCTTATGCGAAAATCCTGGCTCACTCTCCTCATACTCATCATGGCCCTGGCCGCGTGTCGGCAGCCCTCTTCTACGGCCACTGCCACCCTTCCGGCCACGGCCACGCCCACCGCGGTGCCTACCGCCGACCACCCTCTCATCGCTCAGGTGATGGCCGGCGTGGATGGCGACAACAACCACGATTTCGTGGTGCTCTACAACCCCACCCGGCAAGTGGTCGACCTGCGCGGCTGGTCTCTCTGGGTGCAACTCAAAGACGGCGCGTCGCCCCAGCAACTCTACCGTTGGGAGGCCACCGCGCTCCTGCCACCCGGCGGCCATTACCTGCTGGCCCACCAGGGGGAAGACGTTGGCCTGCCCGCGGACGCCACTTTCACCACCCCGTTGGTGCCTGCGCGGGGCGGCTTGCAACTCCGCAGCCCCAAAAATCAGCCCATCGACAGCCTGGTTTGGGGCAAGGGCCCCCAGGCCTGGGTCGAAGGCCACCCGGCAGCGGCCTTCCACAACGGCGAAGCGTTAGAGCGCCTGCCCGGCGGCGATTTGGGCAACGGCCAGGATACCGACGACAACGCGGCCGATTTCCGCCCGACCACGCCCCACCCGGCCAACACCGGCAGCCCCCTGCTGCCGGCCCTGGCCCTGCCGGCGCGGCTGGTTTGCCAGGCGCCTGCCCAGGTCAAGCCGGGGCAGAAGTTTGCCGCGGCTTTCACCCTTACCAACACCGGCGACAGCGCCTTAGACCACGCCACCCTGTTCTTCAACGCGCCGCCGGGGCTGAAAATCGTCGCCGTGGACGGTAGCCCTGAAACCGTGCCCCATGTGGCCTGGTCGTGGCCGCGTTTGGCGCCGGGGCAAAGCGCCACCGTCGAAATCACCCTGCAAGCACCCTGGACTTACCTCACCACCCGGCTAAGCGGCTTTTACGTCCAAAGCGACGACCGGTATGTGTTTGGCGCGCCGCGAGTGGTGGCCGTGGGCGGCGAGGCGATCCCCATTCGGGTTGCCCGTTCTCTTCCGCCGGGCACCGACGTGGTGGTCGAAGGGGTGGCGACCATGTACACCGGCGGTTTCTACGCGGGGGGCGGCAACGTCAAGTTCTACGTGCAAGACGACACCGGCGGCATTCAGGTGCAGGTCTTCGGCGGCGAAGGCCAGGTGCAGGTGCCCATCGGCGCGCACGTGCGGGTGCGGGGGGAAGTCGCGGTCTACCGCGACGCGGTGCAAATCCAGCCCAAGCGGGTGCCGCAGGATGTGGAAATTTTGACCTCCGCGAGCAGTGGCAAGCCGCAGCCCCTGCCCGTGCTCTTGGAAGAAGCCCTCTCGCCCCAATTCGTCGGCCGATTGGTGACGGTGCGCGGCACAGTCACCGACCTGAGCGAGCATTCTTACAGTTACACCTTCACCCTCTCCGACGAAAACGGCCATCATCTGGGCGTCTACGTCGACAAGAACACCCACGCCAACCCTTTGGAACTGCTCGAAGAAGGGCAAGAAGCCGACGTCAGCGGCATTTTGGAGGCGCGCGACGGCACGGTGCAACTTTACCCCCGCCGTCAAAGCGACATCGTGCCCCAATATCCGCCGCAGTTGATGGTCTCGGTGCAGGCGCCGCTGTACGTCCAGCCGGGGCAGACGTTCGCGGTGACGGTGACCGCGATCAACCACACCCCCAACGACCTCACCGGGGTGCGCGTGCGGCTGCCGCTGCCGGTAGGCGCGGCCTTCCTCAGCGCCGACCACCAGGGCCGGGTCGAAGGCCAGGCTCTGGTTTGGGAGGTCAAGCAACTGGCCGCCAAAGTAGGGTCGTTTCAGGCGCGGTCGCAGTTTCGGGCCACGGCCGCCCGGGGCTACATTGCCCTGGCAGATTATCAGGCCGCTGCGGCCCAAGAGGAGCAGCCCGCGACCGGCCCGGTGCGCTACGTGTTCTTGGGCGATACCGTGCCCATCTGGGCCATTCAGGGCAACGGTTTCAAATCGCCCTACCGCGGCGAGCGGCTGACCACCCAGGGCGTGGTCACCGGCGTCTTCCCCGGCTTGGGCGGCTTTTTCATCCAGGATTTGAAGCCCGACGACGACCCCGCCACTTCTGAAGGGCTGTTTGTCAACATCCCCAAGACACTGTGGCCTGCTGTGGGCATTGCCAAGCCCGCGTTCAAGGCCATGCAAGGCCATCTGGTGCGGGTGAGCGGCGTGGTCAAGGAAGCCTGGCAGCAGACCGTGATCGAACTGACCTCGGCCAAAGACCTGACGGTGGCCGAGCAAGCCGCCCCGCCGCAGCCGGTGGTGCTCCACCCGCCCGAGGACCCCCAACAGGCGCAGGCTTATTACGAGCACCTGGAAGGCATGATGGTGGCCGCACCGCAAGAAGTAGTGGCGGTGGGGCCCACCAACCGCTACGGCGAAACCCCGGTCATCCCGGTCGCCGACGTGAACGCGCTGCCCGACGGTTTCCACCTGCCGCGCGGCGCGGAGGATGGCTTCCTCATGTTCGTGGACGACGGCTCCTTTGGGGTGTATCGTTCCGCGGAGGGAATGCCTTACCGCGCGGTCACCGGCGACCATTTGCGCATCCCTCAGGGGCCTTTGGCTTTCACTTACGGCGCGTACAAAATCGAGCCCCTGCAGCCCCCCACGGTGCAGGCCGCCGACCACCCCTTGCAGCCTTTGCCTCAGACCCCCGCGGACGTCCTCAGCGTGATGACGTGGAACACCGAAAACTTCTTCGACGACCAGGACCCCAACCCCTCCGACCCGCCCATGCCCACCCCGCGGCAATATCGGGTGAGCGTGCTCAAGGTGGCCAACACCATTGCCGACGCGGGCTTCCCCCTGGTGGTGGGGCTGGAGGAAGTGGAAAATATCCGGGTTTTGCAAGACGTCGCGGCCACCGACGTGCTCAAGCCGTGGCATTATCAGGCCGTGCTCATCGAAGGCCACGACGCGCGGGGGATCGACGTGGGCTTTTTGCTGCGCACCGACCGGGTCGAGGTGCTGGACGCGCGGCAATATGACGCGCCCGCGGGGCTGACCCCGCGGCCGCCGTTGGTGGTGCATTTGCGGGTGAGGGGTGGGCAAGCGCCTTACGAGGTGTATGCCATCGTCAACCACTTCACCTCCATGGCCGGAGGCGAAAAGGTCACCGAACCCCGGCGCCTGGCGCAGGCGCGTTGGAACCTGGAAGTGATGCAACGCATTCGTCAGCAAGACCCCCAGGCGCGCTTCATCCTGATGGGCGATTTGAATTCGTACTTTGATTCGCCGCCGGTGCAGGCGCTTCGCCAGGGCGGCCTGGTGCATGTGATGGACGGTCTGGACGCGACCGCGCGTTACACTTACATTTACAAAGGCGAAGTGCAAACGCTGGATCACATTTTGGTTTCGGACGATTTGGCCGAGCGACTGCTGCAGGTCGCCGTGTTCCACGCGGATGCGGACTATCCCCCTCCGCCGCCGGAAGACACCTCGCCCCGCCGCAAATCCGACCACGACCCGGTGGTGGCCTGGTTCCGCCTGCCGTAGCGCGGCTGAAAAGGCCCCTTGGGGGCTCGACGCTGGCGTAGGGGCGCAGCGTTGCTGTGCCCGGCGCGGAAATGGCGCGCAGCGGGGGGAAAGCCGCCGCCCTGAGCGAAGTCGAAGGCGGCGGCTTTCCCCCCTCCCCTCTCCCACGGCGCGGGAGAGGGGAGGGGGGAACAAAAGGGGGGCGGGGTGAGGGTAAAAGGCAAAGGTTAGAATATTGAAAAGCCCCGGTTTGGAGGTGCTATGCTTGCCCACATCGGTTACGGCGCGCTGCTCCTGACTTTCTTGCTCAGCCTGTACGCCACGGGTGCAGCCGTGTATGGAGCAGTTCAGAGCAAACCCGAATGGGTCGAAAGCGCCCGCCGCGCGGCGGTGCTCACCTTTCCAATGCTCACCTTATCCGTGGTGAGCATTGTCGTTCTCCTGCTCACCAATCAGTTCCAAATCGAGTACGTGGCCTCGGTGACCAGCCGGGCGATGCCCTTTTACCTGAAAGTCACCGCGCTATGGGGCGGGCAGGCGGGCTCGCTGCTCTTCTGGTCGTGGCTGATGTCCGCCTTCACCGCCGCGATGATGCTGCGTTCGTGGCAGCGAGACCGGGAATTCCTGCCCTGGGTAGCGGTGGTCACCATGGTGACGCTGGCCTTTTTCTTGGGGCTGAGCCTGTTCGTGGAAAATCCCTTCGCCCGCCTGTGGAGCACCGCCAGCGGTGAAATTGTCAAGAGCATGTGGCAACCCCAGGGGGCGATGCCCTTCACCCCGCGTGACGGCAACGGCCTCAACCCCTTGCTGCGGCACCCCGGCATGATTTTGCACCCCCCCTTCCTCTACGCGGGCTTTGTGGCCTTCGTCATCCCCTACGCGTTTGCCATCGCCGCGCTGCTCACCGGCCGCACCGACGCCCGCTGGATCCACCTCACCCGCCGCTGGAGCCTGGCCGCCTGGCTCTTCCTTTCCTTGGGTCTGATTTTAGGAATGCGCTGGTCTTACGACGTCTTGGGTTGGGGCGGCTACTGGGGCTGGGACCCGGTAGAAGTGGCCGCTTTGCTCCCCTGGCTGAGCGGCACGGCCTTTTTGCACTCGGTGATGATTCAAGAAAAAGAGGGCCTGCTCAAACATTGGAACATGGTGCTCATCATTTTGACCTATGCACTGGTCATTTTCGGGACGTTTTTGACCCGCTCGGGCGTGCTTTCGTCGGTGCACGCGTTCGCGCAGAGCGCCATCGGGCCCCTGTTTTTCGGCTTCATCGGCATCACGTTCACCCTCTCTCTCTATTTGCTCATGCGGCGCTGGAACGACCTCAAAAGCGACCTGCGCATCAACTCGCTGCTCTCGCGAGAGGCGTTGTTTACGTTCAACAACATGGTGATCATGGGCATCTTGGTGGTGGCTTTCTGGGGCTTGATTTTCCCCCTGCTTTCGGAACTGGTGGTAGGGCAAAAGGTGACGGTAGGGCCTCCGTGGTTCCGCAAGGCGACGGGGCCGTTGTTCGCGCTGCTGCTCTTGCTGATGGCCATTGCCCCCCTCTCGGCCTGGGGTTTTGCCAGCCTCAAACGGATGAAACGCCTGCTGCGCTGGCCGTTGGTGCTCTCGGTGCTCACGGTGGCGCCGTTTTTCGTCCTCCTCCAGAGGCAAGCGCAAACCCAGGCTACCGGCGGGCAGAAGGGTCGCCTGCTCTTGGACGCGCACCATCTTTGGGCGCTGCTGGGCTTTTGGTTGGTGGCTTTGGTCGGGTATGTGACGTTGAGCGAGTTCGTGCGCGGTGGGCAGGCGCGGATGAAGCGCGGCGAAAACCTGGGGCAGGCCATGCTGCGGCTGTTTGCCCGCAACCGACGGCGCTACGGCGGCTATGTGGTGCACTTGGGCGTGTTGATGATGGCCTTAGGCATCATCGGCACCCACTTTTACGCCTCCGAAACCCAGGCCACCATTCCCCAGGGCGGCAAGATCACCTTGGGGCACTATGCCATGACTTACGACGGCCTGCAAGAGTTCTATGCGGCCGACGGCCGCCACGTGGCCCGCGCCATCGTCACCGTTTACAAAGACGGACGCAAAGTCGCGGTGCTCCACCCCCGCCGCGATTTTTACCTGGATTCGCAGCAACCTATGACCATCCCCGGGGTGCGGAGCACCTTGCTGGACGACTTCTACGTCATCCTGGTCGATTGGCAGCCCATCTCGGTGGAAGGTGCGACCTTCAAGGTCTATCATCAACCGCTGGTCAACTGGATTTGGCTCGGCGGGCTGGTCTTCATCCTCGGCACGCTAATTGCCGTCTGGCCAGAAAGGACTGCGGAAGCCCGCCGCAAAAAAGTCCCTCGCCGGCGGCCGCGCCCGGCAACGGTCGCCGGCCGCTAAACGCTTTGGGAGGCGCGCTGTGAAATTTTGGCACCTGTTGGGTATCGTAGTGGCGCTCATGTTGCTGGGGTTGGCGCTCCCCCTGGCCTCAGCCCACGCCCAAAGCCCCACGCCCACCCCGGTGATCACCGACAACCAGGTAAACGCGGTAGCGCACACCCTCTACTGCCCGGTCTGCGAAAACACGCCCCTGGACGTGTGCGGCACCAAAGCCTGCGCGCAGTGGCGGGAACTCATCCGCCAGCAATTGCAACAGGGCTGGAGCGTTGAGCAAATTCAGCAATACTTCGTAGAAAATTACGGCGCGCGGGTGCTGGCCGCACCGCCCCGCAAAGGGTTCTGGTGGCTGGCCTACGTGGTGCCGCCCGTAGCCATTGTCGGCGGGCTGTTCTTGCTTTTCAAGACCCTGCGGCACTGGTATCATCCCGCGGCCACAGCCCCTGCCCCGCCGCCGCCC